>CAXZAB010000189.1:0-5018 GCA_964293715.1 uncultured bacterium
GAAATGAGACAGAAGCGCCCAAGAATGCTGGTTTATCAACAGGATGAATACTTAAGTAAGGGTGACACACCACATTAGCTTCAAAGGTAAACTATCTGCCAATCGATAGTACCGGAACTATGACAAGCTCCGGTAAGTAGCCGGAGGATGCCATTTCTGCTTTTTCGATCTTGAACTCGGGGGTTTGCTTGATCCTGCTCTCCAGCATATACATCAGCTTGATGGCTTTTCTTAGCTTGCCATTGCAGTTAAAATAGATGGTGTTAATGAGCTTATCGACAGAAAGGGCAAGGCAATTCACGGGAGTAAGGCTGCAGAAACAATCAAAATCTGGCGCTGAAAATTGGGGGGGATATCTGAGGGCACAGGCTGTGATACAAGCATATTCCAAGCAAGATTTACCGAAAAGATGCACGCAAAAAGTGAGCACGTTCCGTGCTCTTGCAGACGAGACGTCTGCAAGCCAGCAAGTCCGCAGGTCAAATCCCTCTGCCATTATGCTCTTTATCCGTGTTGATCCGTCCCATCCGTAGAATCCATGTGACTATTCTTTTGATTGCTGCACGCACCAGCTCAAGCTGATGCAGCGGCCGGATGAATCCAGCGTTACGGCCAGCGCACACAAATAAGGGGATGCCAAAAATCGGCATCCCCTTTACCCTCTAAAATAGAGTATTTATTTATTGCTCACTGAGTTTCTTATATTGCTCGTAGCGTTCTTTGAAGAACACCTCTGCTTCCTCTTCAAATCTCTCTGCCCGTTCCGGGAAGATTCTGTGAAGACGGCTATAGCGGTTTTCTGTTTTGGTAAAGTCTGCAACGCTCATGGTAGGTTCTCTGCTATCCAGGGTAAGTGGATTCTTGCCTTCCAATTTGTTCATAGGATTGTAGCGGTAGAGTAGCCAGTATCCGGCTGCCACTGCAGCTTTCTCTTGCTTCTGAGTCATGGACATATCGATGCCGTGATTGATGCAAGGGGCATAGGCAATGATGATCGCGGGGCCGGGATATTCCTCAGCTTCCTTGATCGCTTGCAGAGCCTGGTTCTTGTTTGCACCCATGGCGATAGAGGCCACATATACATAACCGTAGTTTATCATCATCATACCGAGGTCTTTCTTATTGGTCGCTTTTCCGGATTCGGCAAAGCGGGCAATGGATCCTAAAGGAGTGGCTTTTGAAGCCTGTCCACCGGTATTGGAATACACTTCGGTATCCACCACAAAGATTTTGATCTTTTCATTGGAGGCCAGCACGTGATCCAGTCCACCATAACCGATATCATAAGCCCAACCGTCTCCACCGATCGCCCAGATCGATTTCTCGATGAGGTAATCTTTGAGTTCGGTGACGCGGCGTATGAGTTTGGTGATCTCTGCATTAGCAGCTTTGCCAGCTTTGGGCAGCATAGCTTTGAGCTTGGCAGCGTTTTCTTTGGCGGGCTGATCTACGGCTTCCCAATTCTCCAGAGAGTAACTGATTGCGTTTTTCAGCTCAGCATCGATTTCTTTGTCCAACAAGGCTTCCATAGCGAGCTTGAGCTGCTTGCGATGGGATTTCACAGCCAGGCGCATGCCAAAGCCATATTCAGCGTTGTCTTCAAAGAGGCTGTTTGCCCAAGCCGGGCCTTTGCCATCTTGGTTTTTGGTGTAAGGAATGGTGGGGAAGGTTCCGCCCCAGATCGAAGTGCAACCCGTAGCATTGGCTATGATCATACGATCGCCAAAGAGCTGGGTCAGAAGCTTGATATAGGGGGTTTCGCCACAACCAGCACAGGCGCCGGAGAATTCCAAGAGAGGCTGTTTGAACTGGCTGCCTTTCACGGTAGTTTCCTTGAAGTTTGCCATTACATCACTGGGCAGTTCTTCAAAGAATTCATAGTTTGCCTGTTGGCCAGCTTCACGTTCGTCTTCAATCGGGCTCATTACCAGAGCGGCTTTCGGACATTCGTTTACGCAGACGCGGCAACCTTGACAGTCGTCGATATAAATCTGGATCTTGTATTGATAGCCTTCGGCACCCATAGCTTTGAGGGTGTTGAAGCTTTCCGGGGCATCCTTCAGATCTTCTGCGGTCATCAGTTTTGGACGAATAGCGGCATGCGGGCATACGAAGGAGCACTGGTTGCATTGGATGCAATTTTCCGCGATCCATCTGGGCACAGCCGGAGCCACGCTTCTTTTTTCCAGTTTGGCAGTTCCGGTTTCCACATAGCCGTCCAGGGTCATCTGGGAGACTTTAATGCTGTCGCCTTCTTCGCGCATGATGGGTTCGATCACGTCTTTCACAAATCCGGTAGAGCCTTCTGGCACCAATTGCTTCCTGGGAGTGCATTGCTCTGGTACAGAGTCCGGCACATCTACCTGGACGAGGGCTTCATCCACTTTATCTACGGCGTTGAGGTTCATCTGAACCACTTTGTCACCCTTGCTGCCATAGCTTGTTTTAATGGATTCTTTGATCAATTTGATGGCTTCTTTACGGTCCAGCACGCGGGAAATCAGGAAGAATGCGGTCTGCATCACGGTGTTGATACGTCCGCCCAAGCCCACTTCCTCAGCGATCTTGAGGCCATCGATAGTGTAAAATTCGATTTTCTTTTTAATGATGGTTTCCTGCATATCACAGGTAAGGTGGAAGAAGGCTTCCTTGCGATCCAGCTTGGAGTTCAGCAGGAATACGCCGCCTTCTTTGATGCCGGCCAGCATGTGGAATCTGCCGATAAAGGCTTGATTGTGACAGGCGACAAAGTCTTCCTGTCCCACCAGATATTGGCTGTGTATGGGTTTCTTCCCAAAACGCAGATGGCTGCGGGTGATGCCGCCGCTCTTTTTGCTGTCGTATTGGAAATAGCCTTGCACATACATATCGGTATGATCACCAATGATCTTGATGCTGTTTTTATTGGCGCCCACGGTGCCGTCCGAGCCCAATCCCCAGAATTTGCAGGAGATGGTGCCTTCGGGTACGGTGTTGATCTCTTCATCCAAAGGCAAGGAGAGATGAGTCACGTCATCTTCGATACCCACTGTAAAGCCGTGGAATCCGTCTTTTTTCAGATGTTTGTAAATTGCCAAAACCATGGTGGGGGTAAATTCCTTACTGGAAAGACCATAACGTCCACCTATCACTTTGATGCCTTTATTCTGCAGCGCAGCTACGACGTCAAGGTACAAGGGTTCGCCTATGGAACCGGGCTCTTTGGTGCGGTCCATCACGGCAATGCGTTTCACAGTTTTGGGCAGGCTGGCCAGGAAGTGTTCTTGGCTAAAGGGACGATATACGCGCACCTTTACCAGGCCCAGCTTCATGCCACGCTCTTTATTCAGATATTCGATTGTTTCTTGCACAGTTTCGCAACCGCTACCCATGGCAACGATGACGTCTTCGGCATTGGGATCGCCCACATAATCAAAGAGATTATACTGGCGGCCCAGCTTCTCGCCCACTTCTTTCATGCAGGCTTCGATGATGGCGGGGGCATTGTTATAATGTGTATTTGAAGTCTCACGGCCTTGGAAATATACGTCAGTACCGTGTTGACCAACTTTAATCAGGGGTTTGTCTGGGGTGAGAGCGCGCTTGCGGAATTCTTCCACCAGCTCGTGATCCAGCATTCCTGCCATGGTTTCATAATCTACCACGTCGATCTTTTGCAGCTCGTGTGAAGTCCTAAAGCCGTCAAAGAAAAGGACGAAGGGCAGAGAGCTTTTCAGGGTGGCCAGCTGGCTTACAATGCTCAGGTCCATTACTTCCTGGACGCTGTTGCAAGCGATGAGGGCCCAACCTGTATTGCGGGCACTCATTACGTCTGAGTGATCACCAAAAATGGAGAGGGATTGGGCTGCCAAGGAGCGTGCGGTCACGTAAAATACCGTGGGCAACATCTCGCCGGCAATTTTGTGCATATTGGGCAACATCAGCATGAGGCCCTGTGAGGCGGTAAAGGTGGTGGTCAGAGCACCTGCAGAGAGTGCTCCGTGCACTGCTCCGGCTGCTCCGGCTTCGGATTGCATTTCCATGACATCCACCGTGGTGCCAAATATGTTCTTGCGTTTGTCCGAAGCCCAGGCATCGGCCAATTCTCCCATTCCGGAAGATGGAGTGATAGGATAGATCGCTGCTACTTCGTTAAAAGCGTAGGCCACATGCGCGGCTGCAGCGTTTCCATCCATCGTAGCTTTTGTTTGTTTAGCCATTATGGTAAACTCCTTATGTTGTTCTATGTTAGATAAAAAACTTTATTTTGTTTCAACATAATATATTGGCGATTTGTGTCAATGAAAATTAGGGGGCTTGGGGTTTTAAGGTTTTAGCGTTTTAAGGTTTTACCGTAGCGCAGGACGCCGTTCCTGCGGAACTGGCTGGCTGGCACGAGCTTTCAAGTTTTCAAGTATCGGCAGATGCGTAGCTTTTCCATAGAACGCGGATCAGGCGGATTGATGGGATTGATGGGATTGTGGGGCTGGCGTACGGGAGTTTTGGAGTGCGACTGTTACCCTATTCCAGATAGAACCTCCAATAACAAAATACCCTAAAGAATGCCGTAGGCATGGTATTTCAGATAGAAAACAATAAACAAATGACAGACCGAGTTCCATCGGAACGGTATTTCAGATAGATTGCCGTAGGCAGGTCAGATAGAAACCCGCGACCCCCTCCAATCATTATGAACCTCAATCAAAAAACTCCCTGAATTCCGTGCCCAAAAGCTGCATCATCTGCTCATAATCAGCGCTTCTGATATATGCTATGGCAAAAACCGGATTCCTCTGGAAATCCAACTCCACATAATCCATCAGCTCAGCATATTTCTGCAGGTAATCCTTGAATCTCGCGTGTTTGGGCTCTTGTGTGTTCAGATCCACACCCTTGCCATTATATGCCAGGATAAACGCGTAATTGTCTTTTTCCCGGCTCTTCCAGATCGTCTCCCAATCCGGGGCTTGATTATTGAAATACGCAGCAATTGGCTGATATCCGTAGCTCAAAGATGTGAGATCTGCCAGCCCGAATCC
>CAXZAB010000190.1:0-4953 GCA_964293715.1 uncultured bacterium
ATGCGGCAAAACGAACATGAGATTCCGGCTGTGCGCATTCAGGCCAAAAAGCTGGGAGTGGACTGCCTGGAATTCAAAACGGTGCAAATCTACAAACCGGAAGACGTGATCTACTTGCCCAAAGATCACAAACTGAGCCGCTACACTGCTGAAGGGCAGGAATTTGAGCTGGCAAACCAGCTTTTAAACCGTTGCCGCAGGCTGTGGAACCAACCCGTGATAAATTGGGATGGCGAGCTGAGTATATGTTGCTATGACAAAGATGTCCTCTTCCAGATAGGCAATGTCTATGAGGCTGATTTTTATCAGTTGTGGACTTCGGATAAAATGAATAAGATAAGAGCCACGATTTTGCAAGACCGGCAGAGCCTTGAGATCTGTCGCAATTGTGGAGAAGGCATCGTTCAAAAACTGAAGATGTGATGCCTCAAGGAGATAGTATATGATTAAGAAAGTTTTGTGGACAGCAGGTATAATCCTGGGCGTCTGTGTGATCTATGTGTATGTGCTGCCTATGATTTCAGCCGGACCCCAATATGTAGAAGAGCCTGAAATTTGCGAAGCAATATGTGATTTTGCCAATGAGCAGATGAAGGGCAAAGTCTTTGAAATCCCCCGTAATGCTGAAAAGTGGCTGGTAGAGAATGTGCTGATTCACAAGCTCGAAGACTTGCCTGGGCCACATAACAGAAAGATGGTTAAAGCTACCGTGCAGGGTAGCTATTGGACTGACCAGGGAGAATATCGGCCACTCAAGCAGAAAGCCTTTAAATCAAAGGTGCAATTCAATATCGGCAATAAATATCCGGAAGGCATCAGCGTTCAGCATATCCACTGAGCTTTGAAGACCGGCTTGATGCCTACTTTAATCGTGATAATAGATTGCTTTGATCGGATCTATCTTGGCCGCTTTAATGGCCGGATACAAGCCTGAAAGAAAGCCAATCAATACAGAAAACAAAAGCCCCAAACCCACTCCCGGCCAAGGCAGATAGAGCGGGAAGTGCATAGCCTTACCCGCCAGGGTAATCAAGATCCAAGCCAAGCTGATGCCGATCAAAGCTCCCAGGATCGCCAGGCTCAAAGCTTCAGCGATGAAGTAAAAGAAGATATCCCGGTCTGTAGCTCCAATGCTTTTGCGGATGCCGATCTCAGTCATGCGTTCTTGTATAGAAATCAGGAGGGTGGAGAAAAGGCCTATTCCTCCCACTATCAAAGCGATTGAGGCTATCGTGGAAAGAGTGATATTCCACTTCTTCATGTTTTTATCGATCTCAGCGGAGATATTCAGCATCATAGCGCCGATATCCATAAAGCTGAAATTGGGATACATATTGTGTCTGGAAAGCAGAAGCTGCCTGGCCTGAGTACGCAAACGCTGATAAGATTCTTCATCGTTGGCCTGCAAGAAGATTTGGTCCACTGCTTTGCCGGAGCCAAAACGGTAAGCGCCATATTTAAGAGGGACATATACAGCCTGGAGATCACGATCCCGTTCCCAGGCATTAAAGTTCATGCCACTGGCCTGATTCAAGTCATCACCGCCCAGAATTCCTACGATCCGGTAGCGGTGATTTCCCAGGATCAGCATTTCACCCAAAACCTGCTGGTCTTTCAGATAGGTTTGAGCATATTTGTAGCCCAAAATAGCAACAGGCAGGCCTTCCTGCAGCTCCAGCGGACTAAAATAGCGGCCCTGTGAAACCTTGTAATTCTTACTGGCAAAAAGTCCATTTTCGGTAGCTTTCACGGTGATGTATTTATCTTGATTGCCCACCCTGAGCAGGCTGCTGCGTTCGATCATGGCATAGATATTCTTGTATTTCAAGCCTTCCTTCAGGGCCAGATAATCATCATAGTCCAGGGGCTTCACCAGCTGCTCGGCCCTCCTCTGAGTCTCTACAGCAGAGCGGACGTTACCCCCTCCCATATGAAAGTTTTGATTCCCAGGCACTATGATTACAGACTGGTTCCAGCCCATGCCCTCCATATTGTCTGTAATCAATCTTTTGAGGGCATAAACACTGGAAAACATGGTGACCACTGCCATCACACCGATAATGATACCGGTGGTGGTAAGGGCACTGCGCATTTTATGCGAGGCAATGCTGGTAAATGCGCTTTTGATCCCATCACCAATGTGCATTGTCTAATCCATGATGTGCTTGCATTTGGGGCACTGTATAAAGTTGCCTCTATCTTTGGTGTAGCGTTCTTCCAGATAGGGATTCTGGCAAATGGGACAAGGTTGAAGAACCGGTTTGTAATTCGAAATCCACTTACATTCTGGATAGAGGCTGCAGGAATAGAAAGGACTGCCTTTTTTGCTGCGACGGGCTGTCACTTCACCACTACCGCATCCGGGGCAAGCTATTCCCAGGGTCTTGGGACGCGAGTACTTACACTTTGGATAGGCAGAGCAGGCAATGAAGGCTCCAAATTTCCCATTGCGTTCAACCAAAGGACTGCCGCACTTGGGACACTTTTCATCCAAAACTTCCGGAACCAGAATCTGAATTTTGCCATCATCATCCCACTTGAAGCTTTTGCTATTCTTACATTCGGGATAGCGGTTGCAGGAGAGAAATTCTCCGGCGCGCCCGCGTTTGACTACCATTTCACCTTTGCCACAGAGTTCACATTTGATCCCTGTTTCCTGGATCATGGCTTCTTTTTCCTTTTTAACATCCACTTTGTCGATCAGGACTTTCATATCGTCGTAATACTCCTTTACAAGTTTGTGCCAGACTACTTTACCATACTCAACTTCATCCAGTTTATCTTCCATTTGAGCAGTGAATTTCACATTAAAGAGGCTGTCAAATTTAGCCACCAAAAAGGTGTTCACGTCTATGCCCAGAGGGGTGGCGGAAAAGCTTTTCTTTTCCAGAACCACATATTTACGGTTGCGAATCGTGCCGAGAATGGCTGCGTAGGTGGAAGGACGTCCTATCCCCTTGGCTTCCAGTTCTTTGATCAGCGATGCTTCGGTATAGCTGGAAGGCGGAGAAGTAAAATGCTGAGTCTTGCGCAAGGCGTCGTACAAAAGCTCATCACTTTTCACATAATCTTTGTGGATCTTTTCACCCAGAGGGACATACACATGACCGTAGCATTTCATGAAACCGTCAAAACTAATCTGATTGCCGCTGGCAGCAAATTCAGCTTCACCCACAGTGATCTTGGCAGTAGTAGCCAGAACCTTCACAGCTTTCATTTGAGTGGCTATAAAGCGTTCCCAGATCAGAGTATAGAGCCTTAGTTGCTCGCGGGAGAGATGAGGGCTCAGGCTTTCTGGAGTGCGGAAAGGATCGGTAGGGCGAATAGCTTCATGAGCATCCTGAGCACTTTGTTTATTCTTGTACATCCTTGTAGATGTGTGCAGATAGTCATCGCCAAAGCGTTCTTTGATCAGGCTTTTCGCGATTTCATTGGCCTCGGGAGAGGTTCTGATGCTGTCAGTACGCATATAGGTAATCAGCCCTGTGCTTTCTCCGCCGATATCGATACCTTCATAAAGCTGCTGGGCTATTTTCATGGTGCGTTGAGCCTGAAAAGACAGGATCTTGGAAGCTTCCTGCTGCAAAGTACTGGTAATAAAGGGAGGTGGCGGCTCTACATTGCGGGATCTGCGCTTGATTTCAGAGAGCACAGCCTCTTGGTTTTTGAGCTCTGCAGTAAAGGCAGTGGCTTCTTCGTCATTTTTGATCTCATGTTTTTTGCCTTTGTATCTTTCGAAGGTAGCTTTGAATTTGGGCAGATCGTCACGCCAGAAATCAGTCTCAATTCTCCAAAATTCTTTGGGGACAAAAGCTTTGATCTCTGCATCACGCTCACAGATCAGCCTCAGTGCCACAGATTGCACCCTGCCTGCGGAAAGATCTTTGGCGATCACCTTCCACAAAAGCGGCGATATGCTGTAGCCCACCACCCGGTCCAAAACTCTACGGGCTTGCTGGGCGTCCACTTTGTACATATCGATCGTGCCGGGATCCGAGATGGCAGAATTTATGGCTTTGGAAGTAATCTCATTAAACACAATGCGATACACGGGCTTATCACCCACCTCTTTTTCCAAAACCTTGCTCAAATGCCAGGCAATGGCTTCTCCTTCCCGGTCATGGTCGCTGGCCAGATAGATGGCATCCGAGTTTTTTGCAGCTTCTCTGAGCTCGCTGATAATCTTACTTTTTTTCTTGTCGGTCACATAGGTTGGAGTAAAGTCTTTGTCCACGTCCACACCCAGATCATTGGGTGGCAGATCGCGAATGTGCCCCATAGAAGCTTTCACATTAAACCGGCTCTTTAGAAATTTACTGATAGTAGTAGCTTTCGCTGGTGATTCTACGATAATTAGGCCTTTTGCCATATCTTAAATATCCTCATTTTCATGAATGCCGCAGCATTTCTTATATTTTTTACCGCTACCGCAGGGACAGGGATCGTTTCTTCCGATCTTCTCCCCTACCTGGACGGGGCGGGTTTTTTGTTGATTTGCGCCAAATTGCGGGGGCGCAGAGGCAGAGCTTTGGTAATCTTGTGACTGTGCCGAGACAAAGGTATCCAGCTCTTCATGCGTCATATTTGCGCCTCGCAGCATGTCCTGCATATCTTTCATTTGTTCTTTACTTAGGATGTAGGTGGTATAAATTCGTTTGGTTACATTCTCTTGAATCCTCATAATCAGGCCTTCAAAGAGGTCAAAACCCTCTCTTTTATACTCGATCAGAGGGTCTTTATTGGCATAGGACCTAAGGAATACTCCTTCCTTGAGCAGATCCATCTCATGCAGATGGTCACGCCATTCATCATCCACCACTTCCAAAAGCGAACGGCGTTCAATATCGCGCAGCGTTTCTTCGCCCAGCCGCTCTTCACGGTGACTGTATCCGGCTTTAGCGATTTCCAGCAAGGTACCCACCAAGAGGTCTTTATTCAGATGATCGCTTTCCA
>CAXZAB010000191.1:0-4927 GCA_964293715.1 uncultured bacterium
GATGCGCTATTACATCAATCCCGAAGGCGCCTTTGTGAATTCGGAATTGGTCCCTGCTTTTGCTGGAAAGCTGGATTCGCTGAATACGGCCTGGGACACACACTATCAGAGTTGGGAAGACATTCATCTGCCTGTAAGCTATCCCGGAGTTCAGAACCCTTTAAGCGAATACTGGCTGCACTATGCTAAAGAAGTACTGAATATGCACCATTTGCAGATTGGCGACGCGGCCTTGGCAGATTTCAGAGCTATGCTGCGGCAAAAATACGATGGGATCGGGATGCTGAATCAGGCCTGGCAGAGCGATTTTGAGAGCTTTGCTTTTCTCACTGTGCCAGAGGAGTATTCCGGCGCTATCATCGAAGATATCAGTTTCTTCCTACAGAATCATGCCCGGCCCCAGCAGCTCAGAATTGTGAATATTGCCCAGGATTTCAGGGAATATTGCTCGGAGCGGTACACTGATATTCAGAGCCTTAATCAGGATTGGGGCGCGAGCTACGGCAGCTTTGCCGAGATATCCTATCCTGCCGCACAATTGGATTATCACTACTTCAGCACTCGTAAATCTGCCATCCGCAGAGAATTCCTGGGGCGCAATTATGCCATGGCGCTGGACCAAATGCTCTCCGATGCAAGGTCCCTGCGTAATACCGCTATCTATGTGGTACTCAGCATCCTGCTGGCACTTATCGTGAATCCTTTGGCAGCTTATGCTTTGAGCAGATTCAAACCCTCTTTTTCCTACCAGATTATCATGCTCTTTATGCTCACCATGGCCTTCCCGGCGATGGTGATGGGCATCCCGAATTTCCTGATGCTCAAACGCCTCAACCTGCTCAACACCTTCTGGGCCCTGGTTTTGCCGGCTGCGGCAGATGGTTATTTCATCTTTCTGCTGAAAGGCTTCTTTGATAGCCTGCCGCGTGAACTTTATGAAAGCGCACGTCTGGATGGCGCAGGTGAATTCAGGCTCTTCTGGCAATTCACTCTCTACCTCAGCAAACCCATCCTGGCCGTGATTGCCCTGGGTGCCTTCAACGCTGCCTATCGCAATTTTCTCTTTGCCTTCCTGGTCTGCCAGGATCAATCCATGTGGACCCTCATGGTGCACATTTACGAGCTCATGCAACGCGCCAGTAGCTCCGTAGGCTATGCGGCTTTGGTGATCGCGGCCATACCCACCCTGCTGGTCTTTATCTTCTTCCAAAACATTATAATCAAAGGGATTGTAGTCCCGATGGAGAAATAGATGCAAAACGAAAAGATTCATTTGGAACGCATTAAACGCTTCCTTCAGCGCCAAAAAGATGCGCTTTATACGAAGCTTCAGCCGCTCTGCGTAGAGTATATACACGATCCGAATCCCATACCCTGGCAGGCCATACAGAACGCCAAGTGGCAAAAGATCGAGTGCGGCGAAATCTGGAGTGCAGTCTGGGGTTCGGCCTGGTTCAAGGTCTTTGGCAGGCTCAGTGAGGAGCATCCGGCCTCTATGCAAGGCCTGTGGTTCGATTGCGAGGGAGAAGCCTGCGTGATGGATGGCGGCAAGCCCTGGATGGGGCTCACACCCAAGGTGGATTGGTATCACAATGCGGCCAAACATTATGTCCCGCTGGCTAATCTGGCCGATGCTGAGGGCGATTTTGAGATCTATATAGAGGCGGCGGCAAATGATCTTTTCGGAGCAGGTAAGGAAGAGTATCGCCTGGCCGTGTGTTCGCTCAGCCTCTTTGATGAAGAGGACTATCAGTTTACGCTGGATCTGGAACTGCTCAATGATCTGGCGGTGGCTTTGCCTACGGGCTCTGTGCGCCGCGCTAAGATCATCTACGGGCTGAACGAAATCTGCAATCTTTGGGGCAGTGATAAGCCTGAAGCCTTCAGGACAGCCAAAGACCTTTTGGCCAAGCCCGCTCAGGCCAGCGCACTCAAGGCCTTTAGCGTAGGTCATGCGCATCTGGATCTGGCCTGGTTGTGGCCCATCCGGGAAAGCAGACGCAAGGGCGGACGCACTTTTGCCAATGCTCTGCGCCTCTTGGAGCATTATCCTGAGTACATCTTCGGAGCCTCGCAGGCACAGCTTTATCAGTGGATCAAAGAAGACTATCCAGCCTTGTATGAAGAAGTAAAAGCTGCCGTGAAAGAAGGGCGTTGGGAAATTCAAGGTGCCAACTGGGTGGAATTTGACACCAATCTCAGCTCTGGCGAATCCATCATACGCCAATTCAGCTATGGCCGCAGCTTCTTTGATCAGGAGTTTGGCATCATCCCAAATTGCCTGTGGTTACCGGATTGCTTCGGTTTTTCCGGCAATCTGCCCCAATTCATGAAGGGTTGCAAAGTGGATTACTTCATTACGCAGAAGCTCTCCTGGAACGAAAGCAATGTCTTTGACAAACACCTCTTTATCTGGCAGGGCATTGATGGCTCCGAAGTGCGTGCTCATCAATTGCCCACCAACGATTATAACTTTTCAAACAACCCTTCGGCCTTTCTCGCCACAGAAGGCAGATTCACCCAAGCTGAACTGGCAGAGAGCTTTCTGAACCTTTATGGCATAGGTGATGGCGGAGGTGGCCCTACCCGCAACCACATAGAATATGGTTTGCGCCAACAAAATCTGGAAGGCAGCCCCAAGTTTGTCTTTAGTAAAGCCGTCGATTTCTTTGCAGAATACGGGTCTATCCCGGAAAACAAACTGCCTAAATGCTACACGGAATTGTATCTGGAGTTCCATCGCGGCACCTACACCACCCAAGCCAAGATGAAGAAGGACAATCTGCAAAGTGAACGCCTTCTGCATGCGGCAGAGTGGATTGCGGTGCTGAGGGCGATGGCAGATGACAAAATGGAATACCCTGCATTGCTGCATCCCATCTGGAAAGATACCCTGCTCCTGCAATTCCATGATATCCTGCCGGGCAGCTCCATCACCCAAGTTTACAGCGATGCCCGTGAACTGAGCAGTAAAAACCATGCCGCGCTGAAGACTTACATACAGGAAAGTCTGATTCCGGAGCTTAGTGAGCTGACCTACAGCATCTTCAACCCTGCGCCCACAGCAGTACAGAACTGGCTCAGCTTCCCCATCGCCTGCAGGGATTACGTGGCAGTTATGGAGGACAGTGAGATAGCTTATATGCTTCAGGAAGAACAGACAATGAAGGTTTTAGTGCACCTGGAGCCATATAGCCAGGGCATTCTCAGCTTTTTCCCAAAGTTGGCGCCCCTGCTGATCGAGCGGGAAGAACTGATCCCCGATGAAGATGGCTATCTCTTGGAAGGAACCGATCTTAGGGTGAAGGTAAGCTTCAAGGGAAGCCTCCTCAGCATAGAGGCTTATGGTATTGAGTTCTTGGAAAGTGAATCCAACCTCATCCAACTTTGGGAGGATGAACCCAACAACTGGGGTGCCTGGGACATCAACCATTATTACCGTGAAACCACGCCTCAGGAAGCAAGCGAAACCAAGGTCATAGAGGCCTTTATCCTGGGCGATTACTCCCGCATCGTACATCAACTGAAGATCGGTAAATCCACTATCAAGCAGACCATCGAACTGCTGCCCGGAGCCAACCATCTCACTATCCATCACGAAGTGGATTGGCAGGAGCACCACAAGATGCTGCGCGTAGCTTTTAGCAGCAATGTCTTCACGCAGAGGGTGGATTGCGGTATTCAGATGGGGAAGATCACCGGCAGTGCCAGACCGCAAAATGCCTGGGAAGCTGCCCGCTTCGATTTTCCTGCCCAAGGCTTTGTGGCACAAAGTGAAGCAGGACGTACCTGCGCTATCCTGGCAGCCAGCAAATATGGCTATTCGGCCCATGAAAACCGGCTGGAACTGGCACTTCTGCGCAGCCCTGCTGATGTAGATCCCCAAGCAGATATAGGGCAACAAAGCTATTCCTATGGTTTCTTCTGCGACACCTGCGATATCACCGAAGCGTACTTGGCAGAAGTCTCGCAAAGCCTTGAGGCAGAACTTATCCTCACTGAGGGTGAGTCCCCTCTGGAGCCTCTGGACCTGCACTTTGAGCATGATACCCTGGTTCTGAATACCATCAAACCGGCAGAGCAGGGGCAGGCCATCATCCTCAGGCTTTATGAGCCCTTGGGACGTCACTGCGTAGAATCCCTGTTCACCATGCTGCCCATCCAGAAGATCTACAAGTGCAATATGCTGGAAGAGCCTGAACAAGAGCTCTTTATGGATGAAGATTTCCCCGTCCAGCCCTTTGAAATAATAACCTTACGATTGGAGTTGAAAAATGATACCCTATCCTCGTGAAATATTGCTTAGAGAGCAGCAGATTCTGCTGCCGCAGAGTTTTGAGGTCATACTACCCAAAAGCTTTGAAGCACTGGAGTTTGTGCTCTCGCGTTTCCTGGCTTATTATGAAGCACAGAAGGCTATAAAGCCGGAACTATTTTCTGCCCCACCTATGAGACTGCGCCTGCTGCAGATGCCCCGCGTTGCTGCCAGCCACAAGGATATGCACCTGCTCAGCATCGAGCTTGGCGAGATCACCCTTTCCGCCAAAAGCACGGATGGCTTCCGCTATGCCCTGGCCACCCTGAAACAGCTGATCCATCTGGCTGTCAATGAACAAGATGGCCTGCTGACCTGTGGCCGCATCATTGATTATCCCGCCTATGATTATCGCGGTCTGCATCTGGATGAAAGCCGGCATTTCTTCGGCGTCAGCACCGTGAAAAGCTATTTGGATTACATGGCGGATCTGAAGCTGAACTACTTACACTGGCATTTGAGTGACGATCAGGGCTGGCGTCTGGAGAGTAAACGCTTCCCCCTGCTGGCCGAAATTGCCGCCTGGCGCACAGAAGAGGATGGCAGCCACTATGGTGGCTTTTACACTCAGGAGGAAGTGCGCGAAGTAATCGCTTATGCAGCAGAACTGGG
>CAXZAB010000192.1:0-4868 GCA_964293715.1 uncultured bacterium
TGTATCAGTCTTATAAAATTGCTTCGGCTGCTTCGCAGATGGCGGGTTTGGGCCTTGAAATGCAAGAACTTCAGCTGCAAGCAGGGGTGGAGGCAAAATACTACGCGGTTTTGCAACTTGGAGATATCTTTGATATTGCCACCAGAGAGCATGAACAGGCCGTGCAGAATCTGGCTTTGGCGGATCTTAAGCTGGAAAGTGGAATCCTCTCCCGGGCAGATCATTTGCGTTTTCAGGCCAGTGTCGCCAATAAAGACATTGCCCTGCTGCAAACAGAGACGGCCTATGATATTGCCCTAAGGGATTTTATGAATTATTTGGGCGCTTCCCAGCCCTTGGTCCCGGAGGATATTGAGCTTGATGAGGGTCTGATTCAGCTTTTGACCAATCTGGATAAAGAGCAGATCAAAGGCTTAAAAGACAGGGCTTTTAATCTGGCTCAAAAACAGAATCAGAGCCTCAAGATTTTGGATAAGAGCGTGGAAATATCCCAGAGGGCGCATAAAATCGCCAATGCTTCATTTTGGCCCAGTCTCACCCTGGTGGGAAGCCGCACTTATGATGAAGATGGCATCGATCGCTATGAATTTGAGGCCAGCAACCAGATTATGCTCAATCTGTCGGTACCGCTTTTGCCCGGAGTGGGAAATTATGCCAAAAGCCGCAAGGCCTATTATGAGGCTCAGCAGACCGCTTTTAACGCAGAATCTGCCAAAGATGGCATCGATCTGGGTCTGGAAGCGGCAGCGATAAATCTGATCAGCAGCGCCAGAGCCGTGAAAAACGCCCAACTCGCGCTTGAAATCACCGAAGATATGTATGCCCAAATCAGTGAGCGCTTTCGCCTCAATATGATTTCCACGCTCGAGCTGATGGATGCAGAGCTAATGCTGTCTGCCAGCCGCATGGCTCATGCCAAAGCTTATTATGATTTTCTAAAAGCACGCCTGAACCTGCTCTCTCTCATGGGGAGCCAGGATGAAGAACTGCTCAGCACAATATTTACCCGCTAAGTATGGAGGAATCTTGAAGATAAAATATATACTACCGCTTTTGCTCATCCTGAGCCTGGGCGCCTGTGGCAAAAAAGAAACTGCTGCCAAACCCCGCGGATCCCGTAATGATGACCGTCAGGCGGTGATGGTGGAAGAACTTGCATTGCGTGATGTGGATGAATATATCAGAGTCTCCGGCAAAGTGGAAGGCATCACCGATATCGTGATGAGTTCGGAAAGTGCCGGACGCGTTTTGGCTCTGTATAAGAAATTAGGTGACAGCGTAAAACAGGGTGAACGCCTGGGTATGGTGGAAAATGAGGTCTTGAGAATTCGTCTGCAACAGGCTGAGACCGCCTACTCAGCAGCGGAATCGAGCCTGGAGAATGTGCAACGGAATCTGGATTATGCTACCAGTTCCCGCGCGCAAAATCTGATTTCAGAAGCGGAATACAGCACCGCACTTTCTACCTTCAGAAATGCCAAAGCTGGCTTTGACGGCGCTCTGGCTGGTCTGGAATCTGCCCGCGCAGCCTACAATAATTCCTATCTTTTGGCTCCCGAAAAGGGGCGCATCTCACAGGTGCATGTATCTCTGGGACAATATATAGCCCCCGGTGCGCCCGTGGTAAGCATCACCGATGCCAGCACTCTGATCCTGAAAACAGGCGTGGGCGAAAGCCAGATCGGCAAAATCAAAGTGGGACAAACCGCCATCATAAGCCATCAGGGCCAGGAATATTCCGCCAAGGTGCGGGGACTGGGCATCCGGCCCATGCTCGGCAGCTCAAACTATCCTGTGGAACTGTCTATCTCCGGTGGAGGCGGCATTCTGCCCGGTATGGTGATCTCTGCCAAAATCAAGGTCAACACCTATCGCAATCTGCTTTACACGGAAATCGCCAATATCGAGAATCAATATGATAAGAACTATCTCTATGTGGTGCGTGAAGAAGGCGACAAAGTGATTGCCGATAAGCATGAAGTTACCCTGGGGAAGAGCATCTCTGAATTTGTGGAGTTTACCGATGGGGTGGAAGTAGGGGATAGGATCGTGATTTCCGGCAGCGAAAATCTTGAAGACGGCTCTGCCGTAAACATCCGGAACTAAGCTATGTTTTCCATTGCTAAAACTTCGTTAAAATACTCGATCCTGGTGAACATGATCACCCTGGCCATTTTGGTCTTTGGCCTGATTTCCATGGTCAATATGCCCAGGGAGCAATTTCCCGCGGTGGATTTTGGTACGACTCTGGTGGTAGTGATCTATCCCGGAGTCTCTCCTGCCGAAATTGAGCAACTCATCGTACGCAAACTGGAGCTGGAACTCAGTGATCTGGACGATCTGGATTACCTTGAAGCCACCGCTCAGGAAGGACGCGCTACCATCCGTGTGGTATTTACCACGGGGGTTTCTCCGGATGAAGCTTTTGATAGAGTGAGCCGTGAAGTAGCCAAGGTTAATGACCTGCCTACGGATGCTTTGGCCCCGATGATTATCCGTCTGAGTATGCGTGAACTCAATCCCATTGCGCAAGTAGCGGTAAACGGCAAAGGGATGTCTGCCATGGCTTTGAGAGAGATTGCGGAAAACCTGGAAGATGGCTTGCGTAATATCACTGATATTTCCAAAACCGAAACTGTGGGCTCTCGTGAGCGCCAGGTCTGGGTGGATGTGGATCAAGACCGTTTGGATGCCTATGGGCTGAGCTTGAGTGACATCTCAGCTGCCTTGGGAGGACGGAACCTCAATATTCCCGGTGGCTCCGCCCGCTTTGGCAGATTGGAATTTCTGGTGCGGACTCTGGGAGAATTCAGCGATCTGGACGAACTCAGAGAGCTGATCCTGCTGTCTGACGCCAATGGCCGTGCGATCACGGTTTCGGATGTAGCCACGGTGAGTGATACTTTAGAAAAACCGCTTTCCTATGCCAAGCTTAATGGCGAGTCCTCAGTTTCCATTTTCTTATACAAAAAAGGCAGCGGCAATATCATCTCTATCATCAAAGAGGTGCGCGCGTACGTGAAAGAGTTTGAAAGATCTGTTCCTGGTATTCAGGTGAGCGTGCGTAATGACGGCTCTATAGATGTGAAAAACGGCATCAATGCTTTGGGCAAAAGCGCCCTGATCGGTATTCTGCTGGTCTTTGCTGCTCTGTTTATCTTTTTGGGCTGGCGCAATGCGCTCTTGGCCTCCTTTGGTATTCCGCTTTCGATTCTGATTGCCTTTATCATAATTCCTTATTTTGATGTTACTCTGAATAATCTGACCATTTTTGGCTTTATCATTGTGGTGGGTATGGTGGTGGACAATGCCATTGTGGTCTTGGAAAATATCCATCGCTATCGGGAAGAAGGCTACTGTCACCGGGATTCTATCATTATGGGTGTGGATCAGGTAATCGGGCCGGTATTTTCTTCTACTTTGACCACCCTTTCCGCTTTTTTACCCCTTTTGCTTTTGGAAGGCGTGATGGGTCAATTCCTGGGAGTTTTCCCCATTGTGGTCTCGCTTGCTTTGATCGGAAGCTGGTTTCAGGCTATGGTGGTTTTACCCAATAACGTCTTTCAATTTGCCCGCAAAGAACCGCGCAAGGAAGATCGCAGTACCAGGATGATCAAACCTCTCATCTCTATTTATCAAAAAGGAGTAAGGAAGGCTTTGAGACACCGCCAGATCACGGTCTGGGGCGTAGTTCTCCTGCTGTTGGCTTCCTTTTTCGTGCTGGGCTCGGGGGCGATCAAGTTTGAATTCTTCCCTACTACTCCTTCGCAGACTATCAGGCTGCAACTTCAGACCCCTGTCGGCACCAAACTGGAAGAGACAAACCGCATTGTAGAACAGGTGGAAGAATACATAAACAATATGCCTGCTAAGGATGATATAACCTTCGTGGTGGCCAATGTAGGCGCTCAAGGCGGAGATTCTCAGCGCAATTTTGCCTCAAATAACGCTCAGATAAATATCGATCTGGTGGACATCAAAGAGATGAAGTCCAGCAATGAGGAAATCCAAAATGATATCCGTAAATTTTGTGAAGATCTGCCGGGCTTGTATTCCTATCGCTTTTCGGGGGGACGCAGTGGTCCGCCTGTGGGCAACGATGTGGATATCCGCATCAAAGGACCCAGCCTGGATCGCCTGGCTTTTATCAGCGACATTATCAAAGGTTATCTGCGCTCCATTCCCGGAGTCACGGATATCGATGATAGCTACGATAGCGGCAAGAAAGAAGTGCGCATCATCCCGCATCATGACAAGCTTGCCATCTATGGGCTCACTGTGGCGCAGATTGCCGGAACCATCCGTATGGCTTCCACCGGCTCTGAGGTAAGCAAATATCGGGGCGAAGGTGTGGACGAATATCCTCTGATTTTGAAGCTCAAGGATGAATATACCGAGGATCTGGAGAATCTCAAGGACCTCAAAATCCGCAGTCGCAAAGGAGAGCTGGTGGCTCTGCGCGAATTGGCAGATTTTGAGATTGCCTCATCACTTTCCCGCATTGAACACCGGGATTCGGACCGCGTACTGAGGGTTACCGCCAGTGTGAGCACTTATGAAGAGAACGGCAAAACTAAAAAGCGTACTCCCTCGGAGGTGCAAAACCTGCTTTCCGGGGGCAGAATAAATTCAGAAACAGGTTTTCTGGAAGGATTCTCTCAGAGATTCCCTGGCTATAGCTATGAATTTGGCGGCGTGCAGGAGGAACAGCGTAAAAGCTATGCCTCTTTAGCGCGGCTTTTCATCCTGGCACTTCTGGTGATTTATACCATTCTGGCTACTCAATTTCGTAGCTATGTGCAGCCTTTGGTAGTGATGATGACCATTCCCTTTGCCTTTATTGGCGTGATCTTTGGCCTCTTGGTTAC
>CAXZAB010000193.1:0-4861 GCA_964293715.1 uncultured bacterium
GTTCTGTGAGAGGGATGATGTTAGGATCGCTTCCTAACATCACCCTACTCGATTACCTCTTTTGCAAAACGATTGGATGAATCATAAAAAAGTTGAAAGAATATGCCTGATGGAAGGCATTACCCACTTAGTTTGAACAAGAGCCTTCTTTCGAATTGAGATCTATATGATTGGTACAGGATTACCCTGAAAGAGCTATAGCAGCTTCGTTCCTTTAATAGAATTGGCATTCACATCAAGATCGGCAAAAAGGCCGGCTTTGAATTTGGGGATTGCTGCCGCTGCGACCATGGCAGCGTTGTCCATACAGAGCTTAAGAGCTGGAAAATAGACTTTGATCCCGTATGGGGCAGCTTGCTTTTGCATCTCTTCACGCAGGGCAGAATTTGCCGCCACTCCTCCGGCAATAAGGATTTGTTTGTGGTGCAGCTCACGCGCTTTCCGGATGGTTTTTGAGATCAAGGGGCGGATAATGGCTGCCTGAATGCTGGCAGCGATATCAGACTCATGCTTCTGCAGATGCTCCGGGCTTTGGGCCATCACATAGGCCCTGATCGCAGTTTTGAGCCCGCTATAGCTAAAATTGAAATTATCTCTTTGAGGCAGGGGATTGGGCAGATCGACGAATTTGGCATCTCCCCCACTGCTAAGGCTATCAATGATCGGACCTCCGGGAAATCCCAAGCCCAAAAGTTTGGCGGCTTTGTCAAAAGTTTCACCCGCCGCGTCATCAAGGGTTTTGCCCACGACCTCGAATTCGGTATCCTTGTGGAAACTCACAAGCTCTGTGTGTCCGCCGGAAACCACTAAAGCCAAGAATGGCGGCTCAAGATCCGGATGATCAAGGTAATTTGCAAAGATATGGCTGAGGAGATGATTTACGGTGATCAGAGGCTTTTGCAGACTCCAGGCCAGGGCCTTGGCAAAGGCCAGACCCACGATCAGGGAACCGATCAATCCCGGATTTATGGCTACAGCGATGGCATCAATCTCGTCCATGCTAATTTCCGCTTTCTCTAAAACGATATGAGTCATGTGCATGATATTTTTCATATGCAGACGGGAAGCCAGCTCGGGCAATACTCCGCCAAAATCAAGATGCTCCGGCTGGCTGGAAATCATATTTATCAAGACCTTATAGTCGGTATTCACAATTGCCACAGAGGTATCATCACAAGATGATTCAAAGGCGAGAATCAGGCTCATTTACGGGCGCGCACTTTATTGGGGGTAATGGCAATAGCCTGGGTACCTTCGGGCAAAGTAAGTTCTACCGCAAAAAGTCCATCTTTATCGGCCTTGTCACTCACCTTGGCTGTAATTTGATTGGGTTTTATGGAATCCAAAACAGCGGCAGGTGCCTGCAATCTCACCGCTACACGAGAAGGGAGATAGCCAGCTGGCAACGCGACATTGGGAAAGACACGGGTTGCTTCCTCGGTGCCGGAAATTCGCAGCATAACCTTGTCTTGAGAGGTAGTGATCTCCGAGGGAATATGTAGTTCCAGTTCAATTTTATCGTTTTCCAGTACATCCTGATTCACCTTCTTGGTGAGGATGGCATTCACGCCCCTGATCCTGTTTTTATGACCAAAAATAGTCACGCGGTCTGGATCAATACTGTAGCGTAGTCCGCTAAACTGGTTCTCAGTAGAGGGATTGTCAAAATCAAGCCGGACAGGAACCACCTTTTGATGAAAGATATCGGCCTGAATGGTCAATTGATCAGATTCCGAAGGGCCCAAGAGGCTCACATTGATGTTCTCAGGCAAGTCTATGGAATAGTCCTGCAAGGAAATCACATCTGTATCAGGAGTGATCTTACTGGCGTCTATATTCACCTTGGGTTTGGCCATCGTAAGACGGATAATATCCAGACCCTTGCCTCTCACCGCAAAGGGAACCACTTTGGGAAAATTCTCTAAAGTGATGTTTTGGGGCACAGAGCGCAAATTGATAGGCAGGTTCACGACACTGCGCTGATCTGAGACCAAGACTGATTGCAGCCACAAAAACATTGCCAATAGCAAGGCAAACAGGCGCAAACCAAGATTGTCCTTGAACATATTTATTCTCTTTCCTCTGCCGGAGCCTGCAGGCCAAATTGTTTGATCTTTTTATACAAGGTGGTGCGTTCGATCCCGATGCTTTTTGCGGTATTTGTGACATGCCACCCATGCCGACCGAGTTGATGAATCAGAAAGTCTTTTTCGTATTCAGTCATGCTTTCCTTGAGGTTGCGAATTTTCATGTACCTTGAATTATCCACTTCCTGAGGGTTTTGGGCGGCCCCGCTCAGGCGTTGATCCAGGTGCTTCAGAATGGTAGCATTGGTAATGCTCTTTTCATTTATCATGATAAACTTACAGAAGTTCCGCAGCTCACGGATATTGCCGGGCCAGGGATAGCTGAGCAGATCATCCTTGAGGGTGGTGAGATCCAGCTGATCATTGATGTTATATTTATGAGAAAAATTGGTGAGGAAAAAACTCATCAAGAGCAAGATATCCTCTTCACGTTCACGCAGAGGAGGCAGTTCCACGATGTTTCCTTCGATTCTAAAGAAGAGATCGCGTCTGAACTTATCAGGATTGGACAGCACATTCATCTTGGCATTGGAAGCAAAGATTAGCCGGGTATTCACTTTCTTCATCGGGCCACCTACCACCTGAATCTCTTTGTTCTCGATAGCACGCAAAATCTTGGATTGAGAAACCAAAGAGAGATTGGTAACTTCATCCAAAAAGAGCAGTCCATCGCTGCATTCTTCAAAAAATCCGGTTTTATTGCGATCGGCATTGGTGAAACTGCCCTTGGTGTGCCCAAAAAGCTCACTTTCGATCAAAGTCTCGGTGAGAGCGGAGCAATTCAAGGTATGAAAGGGTTTGCCAAAACGGCTGGAGCTGATGTAGTAGTAATTTGCCGCTACTTCCTTGCCTGTACCGGTTTCTCCGATCAGGAACAGATCTTCATTCACTTCCGCCAGCTTGTGGATTTGCTCGCGAACTTTTTTGATCGCGGGACTTTCTCCAATGAAGGGGAAGGAACGGGTAAATTGCTTTTTGAGATTGATATATTCGATTTGAAGACCGATGTGCTCTTCTTCCTGATGCTTCAGGGTGATGGCGTTGTCGATGTGCAGAAGCAGCTGATTTGTGCTGAAATTACTGCCTTTTTCGATGAAATGGTAGGCTCCCAGTGTACGTATCTCTTTGGCTTGGGCAGAAGTCACTTCACCTGAGATGACGATGACTTTGTAATTTAAATCCATCTTTTCTTTGAGCTGTTTCAGCACTTGGATGCCATTGAGCTTACTGCCCACCAGATACACATCCAAAAGGATCACATCGGGATTGAAGACCCGGAGTTCCTCGAAAAATATATCAGAATTTGCTGTGATTAGAACTTCATAGGAATAGCGCTTCAGTACCAGGACGATTTGATCCGCCAGGACGACATCGTCTTCAAGTATTAGTACTTTGCCTTTGGTCATAACTTTACCTCAACAGTTTTTCTTCCATCTCTGCCAGTGCGTTTATATAATAAATATAAGCCTGATCCGGGGAATCATAGGGTGAGAAATATTTGTGCACATCCCCATCCTGGAAGTATTTTGAGCACATGTAATAGAAATGATCTGATGTGCTGAGCATCCGGGCCAGGGTCAAGAGCTTCTCATCGCCCTTGGCCTTGATCTTTTCCAAGAGCTCATACAGGGTCTCAATCGCGTTGTGTTGCATATCATTTTCCAGCCAAGCCGAAAGGTCGCGTTCCTCATCTGCCCAGGAAACCGGTTCAGGGAAGGAAATGGACTCCTGCTGATAATTCGCCAGGGCCGCTGCGTCTTTGGGATGGGCAAAGCCCAAATGCTCATGCTTCAGCACTTCCGCTGGGAAATGACGCATAAAATCAAAGATGCCGCTTTCTGCCCATTGGTGTTCTCCAAAGGTCTCATAGTCCATAAAGAGATTGAGGAATTGATTGCGTCCTTTGGTTTCGCTTAAGGTCAGCTTGTCTATCCAGCTTACAAATTTGTTCACCGTCAGAGGATACTCCGGCCAATCCCGGTTTGAGAAACGGAAAGCTATATCATCGGCCAATTGATAGTATTTGAGCAAAAGATGCATGCGTTTGGAGTAGTTCTTGTAGGCATAGAGCGGAGAGCGCCATTGCAGGATACGGTCCACGCCTTCAGTAATAATGGTTTTGAAGCCTTCTATCTCATAGACCAGATCAGAAAGACGATCCTGATAGATAAGCTCTGTATTGCGAAAGGTTTCTGTAAGATACGAGAATTCCTGCATCATCAATTCCCGATGCATATGCACCTGATCCAAAAACTCATTGGAATCGTACAAAAAACTTAGAGAGTGATAATAGGTCTCCCCCAAGAGTTCCACACAACCTGTATCCACCAAGGCTTTGAAAGAATCTAAAGTCTCGGGACTGTAAAGTTTGAATTGCTCGATAGCGGTTCCGGTGATGGAAAACGCCACTTTGAACCTGCCTTCATGCTCTTTGATCAGCTTTAGCAGCAGCTTATTGGTGGGCAAATAGCATTTTTGTGCAACCTTTTTCATGACCTCGGAGTTCAGCTTGTCGTCAAACATAGGAGTTCCCTGACCGATATCCAATACGTTATAGTGTCTAAGCCGGTAGGGCTGGTGCACCTGAAAGTAAAAAACGATATTCAGCATTATATCTCCTGATTATTTTGACGGCGGATGTATTCGGCCAAGGTGGTAGAATAGAGTTGGCGGATTTTTATCGCAGCGTCATCCCATTGGATGCGGTTTACTTCATGCATACCATCGATGCCCATCTTCATGCTCTTTTCAGGGTTTTCGATGAGATGATTGAT
>CAXZAB010000194.1:0-4847 GCA_964293715.1 uncultured bacterium
CCATACCCGCCACTGGCTCCTGTCGGGTTACTGCTTGGGCTGTTAATATAATAGTGCGCGGAATACCAATCCCAACACCATTCAAGAACGTTGCCACTCATATCGTAAAGACCAAGCGCATTAGGAAATTTGCCACTGACCGGATGAGAACTGCCATCTGAGTTTGAGCCATACCAAGCCACATCATTGCCTTCATCGGAACCGCTATACAGATAATCAGGATCGTTGGTGGCACCCCGGGCCGCATATTCCCATTCCGCTTCCGTAGGCAAACGGTAGCCATTCGCGCTCCAAGCGCAAATTACAGCATCCCAGATCCCGGTACCACCATATTCGGGCACCGTCCCCCAGTCTGCAGGATTGGTAGAACCCAGGATCGTATAAGCCGGCGTCAAACCCTCGTTCATACTTCGGAGATTGCAATATTTAATAGCTGAATACCAACTTACTCTATATACTGGATAGTCATCCCCAACGCCATACTCTGAGGCCGGATTAGAACCCATTATGCCCTGATACTCTGCTTGGGTCACCTCACATACACCCATATAAAAAGAATTCAGACTCACGTTGTGGGTGGGCAGATTTGAATTTTCTCCCCCTCCTCCTCTGGTATTGCCCATGGTAAAAGTGCCGCCAGGAATATAGACCAGCGGAGAGGGAATTGAGCCAAACGTATAGCTTTCATTGGATGTACTGCTCGCAGTCCAGCCTGTTTTGAAGGCCTTTGCCTTGATGGTAATCGCTCTGTTCAAGGGGATAGGGCTGCTGTAAATTGGTGAATCAGACGTAGGATCATCCCCATAGCTTGTATAACGGATCGTGGCTCCGGGAGTGGCGCAAGCAATGGATATATTTTGCGCATCGGGATAATGCCCGCCCACAGGATCGAAGACAGGAGTCTCTACTACCTGTGTATCTCCAAAGGTATAAATGTCAGAAGCTGTATGGCTGGCAGTCCAGCCGTATTTGAAAGCTTTGGCTTTGACTATGGTGGTGCTGCTGATATTGATCGGGCTGCGGTAAATTGCCGAACTATTTGTGGGGTCATTGCCATCGGTAGTATAACAGATCGTGGCTCCAGGAGTGTCGCAAGTGATGGATACATTTTGCGTATCTACGTAATGCCCGCCCTCAGGATCAAAGGTGGGCAGCGCTACAATTTGTGGAGCTCCGATGGTGTAAACGGCAGAATATACGGGGCTGTCGGCCCAACCTGCCTTGGAAGCCATTGCTTTCAATGAGGTGGTACTGCTTATCTTGATCGGGCCGCTGTAAATTGGCGAGCTCTCAGTAATATCATAGCCATCTGTGGAATAGCGGATTGAGGCCCCCTCGGTGTCACAACTGATGGATACACTCTGCGCCTCTAAATAAGTCTCGCCCGGAGGATCGAAATAGGGAGTCCCCACAGTAGGCGTCGTACCGATTGTGTAGATGGCAGAAGCTATATTGCTGTGGGCCCAGCCAGATTTGAAGGCCTTGGCTTTCACAGTAGTGACGATGGAGCCGATATAGATAGGGCTGCTGTAAACTGTCGAGCTGGAATCAGGATCACTGCCATCTGTGGTGTAGCGGATCGTCGCTCCACTGGTGGCAGAGCTGATGCTTACGTTCTGACCGACACGATATAAACCGCCCCGAGGGTCGAAGGTGGGTGTCGCCACCGTTTTTACATCCGGTTCACTTGTCTTTTTACTGCAACTCATGAGTGCAAACAGCAGCAGTGCCAGAATGAGGATGATCGAAAGTTGGTTTTTTCTTTTCATGGTGCGTCTCTTTTAAAAATGCTTATTTTTAAGATTAACTCTGTACATTGAAGAAAATCTCTTCTCTTGCCTCTACTCTTCTTGAGAGGATTTCTTGTGGCTGTATGTGGATATCGCCATAGCAAAGCTGTCGTTTTCTGTAAAATATTCTATGGTCATCGCGACTCAAATCCTCATCAATTCCAAGGTCTTAGATCTTATCTTTTTTGTCAATAATAATTATTTTTGGGCTCCCCTTGCGGCTGAAAGAGACTGTTCAAAATAGGGAACCATGTTAGACCGTTTCCCGCGTATTATTCGAGAAAAGCAGGTCGAGATGTTTCCAGTCAAGCTTCAGGCATTCCCCCAAAAAACTGATCTCCAAGCTCCATAATACACTTTAATGCTATGATCTTATCTTTTATGAATGTCCCAGTATTTCATTTTTCGGCTTGAGTATATATGGCTCAGAATTAGGGTTCCAGGCGGTGCGTGATTGCCATTACAGCCGCGTCAGGTACTTATTCACAGCAAAAAGGCGATACGTGAATAGCTCTTAGTGCTCAGATTTACATGGCTCTCTACAGCCACCTTTTCAAAAAAGACACTGCGAAAAGAGTTGATCAGGGCAGAATATTATGCGGATTTACGATGCTTCAGACGCTCATACAGCCATAAACAGCACTCCCCAAGAGATTTTTAGCCAGCGAGCAGCATTTCTATTTGCACCTGACATGGAGTTAGATTCTGCGAAGCAAGTCCTTCAGGATAAAATCATAGACCAGCAAGTAGCCTTTCGTAACAAGGGTATATATGTTTTTGACCGGGGATATGACGACCGTAAACTGATTGGGTTTTGCATTGATAACGCTGTATCCTTTGTTATTCATGGCATGGGAACCAGAGCTGTCAAAGAAGGGCTGGTAGAGAAAAACTTTAAGAAAGTGGTTGATGAAATGGACTTTAAGTATCAGTTTCCTGGCTTCAAACTTGGGGAAACATTACTTTGTGCAAGCCGCAGAATTGCCGTGCGCACAGATGGTCATCCCAGTAAGAAATCAAACACCGCAGAGGTCAGTCTGGTTGTGGTCTGTAGGTACATAAAGGGTGCCCAGAAAGATAGAGACTTTTACCTACTATATGACTTTGACGATCCGAATATGGCTGAAGCAGAAATCATTACAACAGCCATCGATACATATCGAAAACGTTGGGCTATTGAGGAGGCACATCGCCAAATGAAGCAGAGCATGAAAGGGGAAAGCATGCGCCTGGTCAGCTATGTGCGCATGAAGAATCTCAATGCCTTCATGGCCCTGGCTCTATACTTTATCTACAAATGCAAAGACTATATCCATATCCTGGCAACCGGCTTCCCTAAACTCATTTATTACATTAAATCAGACATAAACAAGCCTAAAAAGTTTGCTTACTACAGGATAAACGAGGTCGTCACTAACTGTCTTGAACTGGTTGTACAGTACAAAAGGAGGGCAAATAAAGAGGAAAGGCGTGACCGGGATCAGATCAAGATTAGGTTCAAATAAAAAATGGGGGAATGCCTGCAACATATAACTTGACAAGATATATGGTTTTAGATTTATAGAAATATAGTAGTGAAATGAAGACCCGTTGTTGAAATTCTGTTTCTTTTGAATAGTGAAAGTGCACCAGTAACTGATACTGCCAGATTTATTTAAGTAAGCCTAAGAGGCTAAATATACACTAAAGGAGATCAGAAAGATGATCAAAACTCAGCAACATGTGTTTACCCCCCCCGAGTAACTGGAGTCATGGATAAGCTTGTCTTATTTGTGTTTGTTTCATTTGTGCTTTATGGCTCGTGCTACGCTTATGAATTGAACGTAGATTCTGGAGCTAATCCAAACGGGGCTGATGGAACGAGTCAGCACCCATATCTTAGGATTCAAGATGCAATTGACCATTCTTTTAATGATAGTCTTGATCAGAATCAAGGTAATCCATCGATTCAAATTCTTGTGAAGCCAAATGAATCTGGGTATTTGGAGGGATTGGAATTGAATTATCGTATAAACAGCGAACACAGCCATAATGTGCAAAATATTTGCATCAGATCTGAGACAGGATACAATACCCAATGTCATATTATTGCTCCCGAAGGTATTGGCAAAGTTATTCAAGTGTTCGGCAGTGATACGGGAGTATTAAGCCTCAAAGATCTGACGTTCTCTCGAGAATCAGCAATGAACGGCTCATATTGCATATACTTCGGGCATAACAGTGGAGTCAACAACTATGGTTCATTGCAGAAGTTGGAAATTACCAATTGTTTTTTGGACAACCATACTACTTCTATAGGTTGGGTCACTTCAATTGATACACTCATAGTAACTTCATCTACTTTTAACTCCATATGTGATGAGTCCCAACCCGATGGAGCAACAGGGATAAGCAGTCAGGGCTCTGACTCACCACATTCTCAAGCAGTAATAAGAAACAACCAAAGTTCTTTCACCAATGCACCCAGTATTAACGCAATAAGTTGGGCTCTGCGTTTATCATCCTTTACAAATATTGACATTTCCAACAACACCTTTACCAACGGACATGTTGATTACGTAAGCCCAAGGGGATCTCAGAATGTGCCCAATATACTGATAGATAGCAACAACTTCATCGATTCATCAGTACATCTTCATGGACTTATGAATTCAGTTATCTCAAATAGTACTTTCTACTGTCCATCAGAATTGTTAGAAGGTGATAGTGTAATCGTGCTGAAAAATACAGAAGACTCAGCAGATGCCACTCACCTGATCCAACATAATACATTCTGGGATATTCCTACCCCCATACTATTAAAAAGATTTAGCACTAGCCCATATGTTCTTCGAGTTTCAGCCTCACTATCTAATAATAGCTTTTTCAACTGCGATAGAGTTGCTAAGATTTACCGCCATTCTAATCAACAAATACCTACAAATAGAATTAGTCTATACCAGAACAATCTATTTATTGGGCAATCAGATTCTCCCTTTGTTATACTCAATACAAATGAACACCCAATAATACTAACCGGAAATGATCGGATTCCCGTATCTTACTCACATTTCTTTC
>CAXZAB010000195.1:0-4831 GCA_964293715.1 uncultured bacterium
GGAAGATAAAGATTTTACCAGTATGATCATGTCTGAAGATAAGGAGCGGGTGATAGCTGAAAGTGATACTTTGAGGCTAAATGAAGATGCTATTTTGTATTACCGCACTATTGCCAAAAATGGGGAACTACGTTGGGTCTTGGATTATTACCGGCTTATGGCAGATCCCGGGGGCGGTAAAGACTGTTTTTATGGATATGTGGTTGACATCACAAACCAGAAATAGATCGAATTTCAGCTTTTGGAAGAAAGAGAAAAGGCAAAATCTGCCAACCTTGCCAAAAGCCATTTCCTGGCCAATATGAGTCATGAGATTCGCACTCCCTTAAATGGCATCACCGGCTTTCTGCAGGTATTGATGCAGATGGATGCCAATCCCCAGCAAGCGGAAATCTATGACATTATGTATTCTTCCTCGCGCAACTTGCTTAAGATTATCAATGATATCCTGGATTTTTCCAAGATGGAATCCGGTAAAATGGGGCTTATTCAGAGCGATTTTAATCCCCGCTACCTGATCAATGACTTGGTCAAACAATTTGAGCATCAGATCTTCAGCGAAAACCTGACCATTAAAGCCGATATTCAAAAGGAAATACCGGATGTGCTACGTGGTGACCAGCTCAGGCTCAAGCAAATTCTGATCAACCTTTTGCAAAATGCCATAAAATTCACTGAACAAGGACAGATCCTGCTGAGTGCAGAAATCTACACCCACTCCGACACAGATTTACGTATCCTCTTCAAAGTCTCGGATACCGGTATCGGTATTGATCCCAAAAAGCAAAGTGAGATCTTTGATTATTACTGCCAGGATGAGACCTGCCTCAGCTCAAAATTCCGAGGCAGCGGACTGGGACTGGCTATAGTAAAGAGTTTGGTGGAACTCATGCAAGGCTTTATTTGGGTGGAAAGCGAACCCGGCCAGGGCAGTTGTTTCTTCTTTATCCTGCCTTTCAGCACCTACGATGAATCCTTTGGGCAATCTCCTAAGCCTGTCCACAGCAAAACTCAGGCAGTTGCCCCCCTCACCGGCAGAATCCTGCTGGTGGAAAATGAACCCATCAATCAAATGGTTACCCAAAGTCAGCTACAGACTTGGGGGCTAACTGTGGATATTGCCAATAACGGCTCTGAGGCCTTGGAAATGCAGACGAAAGAGCCCTATGATCTGGTTTTGATGGACATCCGGATGCCGGTGATGGATGGAATAGCCGCCACCCAAAATATCCGTAATCTGGAAATAGGCAAAGGGCTTCATGTGCCAATTGTGGCCTTCACGGCTGCTGCTATGGCAGGAGACCGGGAAAGATTTCTGGCCGCTGGAATGGACGATTATCTGGCCAAACCGGTGGAAGCAAATGACATGTACAGCATCATCTGCAAACTGATTAAAACAAAATAAATAACGGAAAATAAAGATATGAAAGATTACCCCCGCTTAGTCCTGATCTCCGGTGGAACCTGTTGCGGGAAAACCACCATCGCCAAAGCCATCGGTCGCAGACTGCAAGATCTGAAGACCGTGATCATTTCTCATGATAATTATTATAAAAATCTCACTCATCTATCCATGGAAGAACGCGCCAAAGTTAATTTTGATCACCCGGATTCGATTGATAAAGACTACATGATGAAGGACGTAAAAGATATGCTCGCCGGCAAAGCCGTGAATATGCCGGATTATGACTTTGTGACCCACAGCCGCAGCGAAGGCAAGCTCTGCATTGCCGATGCCGATGTGATCATCCTGGAAGGCATCTTTGCCCTCTACTATCCGGAATTAATCGAGCTCTCTGATCTCAAGATCTATGTGGATACAGATGCCGATACCAGACTGGCCAGAAGAATAGCCCGGGATATTATCGAACGGGGCCGGGATGTGGAAGGGGTTTTGGATCAATATATGGAAACGGTTAAGCCCTCACACGCCGCCTTTATCGAACCCAGCAAGAAGAATGCCGATGTGATCATTCCCGGAGACAAGGATTTTGACAAAGTCCTGTACATGATCAATGGCTATCTCTTATACGAATTGGTAAGTAAGGCCAGAAGGAGCTAAGATTCCTTCTCACTCTCCATCTCTACTTTCATCCGCTCGATGAGCAATAAAATAGTGCTGGGCAATTGCCGCAGGTTTTTCTTGGCTCGCCTGATCACCTGATTGGCCTGTTTGTAGTCCTTGCCCTTGATTAAAAGACGCAAGAGCATAATATAGATATCGCCGATATAAGACCATTTCTGCTCGGCCTCCAGCAAAATGCGAATGGCTCTTTCGGGAAAACCAATTACGCTGGCAGCATTGGCATAGCGCAGGAAATGATCAAGATTTCTAATCGGGCCCATAATCTCAGCCTGACGGTAGGAATAATAAACCGGAAGCCACTGCTCTTTGGCGGAATAAACCAAAGCGGCCAAAAGGTAGAGCTGTTGCTGTTTCCCGGCCTTTTCTTCTGCCAATCTGATATAACGCATGGCTTCATCATGCGAACCCAATTCATAGTATTGCTCAATCAAGACATAGTAAATAAAGGGATGATTGGGCAGGCGACTGAGCAGATCCTGCATGATGTTGATGCACTCTTTGTGTCGCCCCAAAATAGCATATAAATAGCCGATGTTATACAGCACATCGTCCGTGGGATTGGGGATACGCTTGAAATAGGCCAGAGCAAGCCTATATTCGTTACTTGCCATATAGCAACTGGCTATGGCCTGGATAGTTCTGGTATTGCCCGGATCTGAGGATAAAGCTTTGAGATAGTGCTTGATAGCCTCTTTATACTGCAGGCGGAAGAAGTGTAAATCCGCCATCAGGGTCTGCAAACGGGTATCATCCGGGTAGTCATCCTCCGCGCTGGTGAGCAGATGGATAGCGTGCACCCAGTTTGTTTTGCTCAAAGCCATTGCCTGTTTTAAGATATGTTCAATGTTCATTATTTTAGTTCTCTTAAGATTTCCTTGATTGCCCGGCTCAGCTGTTTGTCGTTGTTTGCCACGATATCGTTGAGGCTGTGTTCCACGATGATATCCGGTCTGGCTCCGGTGCCTTCCATATTCGTGCCATCGATCTTAAACCACCCTGTGCCTGGCATACGCATACGCGAGCCGTCCAGCAGAGTACGTTCTCTGGTACCGATTACAGCGCCGCTGGAGGGATAGCCTATCACCTTGCCCAGCTTTAATTCCTGATACACTATGGGGAAGATCTCACCATCTGAAAAGGAATTCTCATCCACTAAAACAATGGTGGGCACTGTTATCCCAAATCTGGGTTCCGGGCGCAGTTCAGGACCATAAGTACGGCTAAGGGTATAACCAAAATTCTTTTTGGTAAGCAGCGAGATGATGTCTTCATGCACTCTGCCCCCGCGATTTCCTCTGAAATCCAGGATCATGGCTTGCTTATCGTTATTGTCCCGGAAAAAGTCGTGATAGAAATTATCGTAATTCTCTGTTCCCATAGCCGGCACATGAATGTAGCCTACTCGGCCACCACTTGCTTTTTCCACCTTTTGACGGCTGCGGTTTACTTCGAAATCGTAAAAGAGCTGGTAAAATTTTTGTCCGCCCATGCCCTGTACCTGCCCTTCGATCACTTTGCCATCGCTTAAAATGCTAAAGCTGATGAGTTTGTCAACCTTGCCTTCCAGAAGGACGCCCAAGCTGGTCTTAGGCAAAATCTCTTCTTTATCGATATGGGTGAGGATGTCTCCAGCCTTGATCTTATAATAGCTGGCCAGTCTGGTATTGGGGTACACTCTGGCAATCTTGATTCCTTTTGGCAGAATCTCGCTATAGTCAAATTCCAGGCCGAGTCTGGCAATATATTTGTAGTGACCCGGTTCATCTTGTCTGGGATAGAATCCGGTGTGAGAAGCGTTCAAGTCCCCCACCATCTCGTCTATAATGCCGCCTACATCATCTATATTACGAGCTTTGTTTACGTAAGGGCGATACTTATCATAGAGTTGCTGCCAGTTTTGCCCATGAAAATTGGGATCATAAAAGTTATCGGCAAAAAGTCCCCAGGCTTGCTCAAACACACGTCCATTGAGCTTTTGCACATCGTAGGAATAATCCATGCTGATGGGTATATCGTTCTTTTTACCGCCGTTCAGATCGTATGATTTTAAGGCATAATTATCCAGATAATACAGGGTCTCGCCTACCAATTTGAAGGCCAGGCTTTCTTTACTGAAGGTGGTTTGTTCCTTCTTGTTTTTGCCGTAAATATCGCCTTTGTTCAAGCTGGGATTGGTCTGGGCAAACCAAGGCCGATCCAAAAAGAGAAAGGTGGAATCGCTTAAGACACGAACTATAGTGAGATTGGAACTGGAGCCTTGATACAGCTCAAACAATCTCTTGTCCAAGCCTTCCCAAACGATTTCGACGGGTCGCTCGGGCTTCTCTGCTTCCTTTTCTTTCGGTTTGGAGTCGATCTCCATCACATACAGCCCGTCATCATCGATTGTGACATCGCCTTCAGTTTTGTCTTTGTCCTTAGAATCGCCGCTATCTTTCTGTTTGGTTTCTTCTTTAATGGGCTCAAAAACCTGCGCCCAGTAATCTTCGTCGTATTCAAGTTCATCTCTGGGAACAAGATCCAGGCGATACAGATTACGATTGCGGGTAAAGATCAGAGAGCGATTGTCCTTTGACCAGTAGATATTTGAGATATTGCGTTCATCGGATAGCACTTTGCGATGGCTGTCTGTAGCAAATTCATAGATGTAGAGCCCTCGCATGTAGTATTCGTTGTCTATCGAACAATATGCCGCATGGGTGCCACTTTTATTGACGGCGAAGTCTGAGATCACCAGTCCCGGTG
>CAXZAB010000196.1:0-4826 GCA_964293715.1 uncultured bacterium
GGGTAAAGAGCTCTGCTGCCGTCTCAGCATCCTGATCCTGCCAAAAGAGGTAAGGGGCTTCAAAGAGTGCGGCATCTGCCTGCCAGAGGGTTTTGGGATCGGAGTCTGCCAAGAGCCTCATGAAATCATCCTCCACCTTAGGATATTTCTCGCGAAAAACCTGATAGGCGGGGAAATTGCCCCGGGTGTTTATAGCCACCTGCAGGCTGTCTTCCAAACCGCTTTCGTGCACCTGTGTTTCCCAGGCATCCAGCTGATTCTGCCAGAGGGTTTTGCGACCCAGAACATCTTCACGATAAGCCTGGGGCGCATCCTGCCAATCCTTGTGATTTGCGGGATAATACAGCATGGTATCCACCATTTCCAGCTCCTCGGCACTTAAGGTGATGGTGATCTGGATTTCCTGCTGATCCGAGGCTTTGATCAGCTTTAGAGCTTTTCTGCCTTCATTAAAGGCACTGATGTAAAAATCTCCGCTGCCGCTGCTGAAGTTCAAATGACCCCGACCATCGGTCTTGAGTACAGTGATGGGGCGCAAGGCAGACCAATTGTACACCATGATCCCGATGCGGGTGTCTCCCAAAAGTTCACCTTTTTCGTCCACACAGTCTATGGAAATGTTGCGCGTACGCTCCCCTACGTAATTCGGGGTGGAATTGATCACGCTCTCATAGCGTCCTCTGATCAAGACCTCATCTTCTTCAGCAGGCATACTGCCTTGAGCCAGAATCAATACGGTCTTATCCACCATACCGCTAAACCAGGTCTGATCCAACCAATAAGCAGAATCCATGTCGCCGGTATAATGCCAGGCGCCATCGATATAGACCTCGGCCCAGGCGTGATTATTGTCCTGATGCGCCCACCAGGGAGTGCTGGCCGGACGGGAAGGGATGCCCACAGTTCTGGCCGCTGCCACAAAGAGAATCTGCATCTCTTCACAGCGTCCGGTGAGTGACTTTTGGGTGATATCCAGCGGGGCTTGATCCCGCCCGCTGGTCTGTTGAAATTGCAGTTTTTCCACGCACCAGCTGGCAACCTCGCGGTATCTGTCCAGAGGGTCGGCGATCGAAAGTGCCACAGACAGGCCATCTTCCAGCATAGCTTTGCGATAGGCAGTGATGCGCTCGTCAGACACGCTCTGTCTGGCTATATAAGAGAGGAAAAACTCCGGTGAGTGGTTCAAGCCTTCTTCCTGCACAAGTTCAAGGATCTGGGTGTAGTTTGAGAGGATAGCATCGGATTCGGCAGCAGCCAGTTTGGCATCCTCTTCAAAGGCGATGAGGAAGGCCATGATGATATCGTCATGGTCCTTTAAAAGCTTAGTGTGGTTTCTCTTTTGAGCTTTGGGCAGGTTTTGCAGATTCTCCTCGGCCAGCTGGTGGAAAGTTTGATACAAACCGGGATTCCCCAAGCGGGTTAAGCCGGGATCGAGCTGGGCACAGAGCAAGGCTGAGACGGCTAACAGTATCATGGCGCTGATGTATTTTCTCACAAGATCTCCTTATATATGGGCTATAATTACAGAGCTAAAGTGTGTGGGTTTTGGTCGGGCTTTGAGTATTAAAACGGGATCTGCATTTTAGGTAATTAGCAGTTTATAGCAGAAACCGCCTCAAAAGAGGCGGTTTCAGATTAGTTTAAGTTTTCGGTTTAGTGATTAAATCTTCTGCGATTAAACTCAGCTTTCTTTTGCTTCCGGCAATCCGGGCAACGCTGAGGCTCATTCTGAAGGCCTTTTTCTTGGTAGAATTCCTGCTCACCTTCGGTGAAGATAAATTCTTGGTTACAGTCTTTGCAGATAATAGTTTTGTCTGGCATAATGTTACTCCTGTGTTTTTTCGGGATCGAACATTCTTTGGGCTGTCCCGTGAAAACAAGGAATCGGCACTTTGGGAATGTTGAATCGCTTCTATTGTCACTATGTTTTAATAGTCAAAATTCTGTCAATACATATTTTTCAAAAAGTGGTCTTATCCACAAAATTGAAGTTATTAATTAAGGCGGTAGGGACGATCATGCTAGGCGCAGTAAGCTTTTCCTTGCCCAAGGCCAGGATGCGGCGCGTCATATCATGAGGGATTTCATTGAAGCGGAGGTTATTTACCGCGTGTTTCACTTTGCCATTCTCAAAATAGAGGACTCCGTCGCGCGTCATTCCGGTAAGTTCACCGGCTTTTGTATCCACGGTGCGGATGTACCAGAAGCGGTTGATGATCAGCCCTCTGGGCACCATCTGCATCATCTCTTCCTCGCTGGTTTCTCTCCCGGGGACATAGAGATTAAAGATGCTCTGGGGCTCACAACCCACCTGCTTTGCCCAATAGCGATTTGACGGCATATTCTTAAGCACACCATCCTCTACCCAGGCGGTTTCTGTGCTGGGCAGTCCTTCCTGGCTGAAGGGGCTGGCTAAAAGGCTCTTTTGTTTCAAGGTGGAATACAGGCTGAGTTTCTCGCCCAAAAACTTTTTCCCCAGTTGACCGGTAAAGGCGGTAAAACCTTCGTCGCTTTGCCTGCGGTTCATCATCCAGGTCATATACCAGATCAGTTCCTGCAAGGCTTCGGGACGCAGAATTACGGCAATCTTTTGCGCCTCAAAATTCTGCATACTGGCCAGGGCTTCAGCCTGAGCTTTGAGGCGGGCAAATTCTTTGTCCAGATCAAAGGGCGCATAGTCCTTGGCTTCATAGCTTACTTTGGTTTCCACTTCGCCTTTTTTCAGCGTCATAGAGTGCCCAAAGCTGGTGGCTTCATTGCAGCCTTCAAAGCCATTCTTGGTAAATAACCAGGTCTTCATCAGATGCTTTTCACACATTCCGGAGACCTTGGCATTCATCGCCAGAGCCTGATCTATGCTTCTTTGTACAATCTCCACCATTTCTTTGGGCTTCAAATTCAAGGTGGCTGCAGCGCAGTTTTCTACCTTAGGAAGTTCTACCGGACCTGTGGAAGGCATGTGTTCAGGATCTGCAGGAGCCAGACAGGCAATATCTTCTGCGGTTTTGATGAGAAAGTCCAGGCTGGCTTCATCGGCCTGATTCACTCTGCAAGAGCCGCTTTTGTCACCAAAGGACAGTTCCAGAGCAATGTTCAATTTGGGCCCTGCGATATGCTGGGTGATGCTGTTTTGAGCAAAACGGGTAGAATGACTGTCGATTTCACTTATCGAGCAGATGAAGTCATCGGCTTTGCTGTGTTCATGGATGTATTTTACGATATCTTTGGTTTTCATTGAGAACCTCCCACACGGATATTTCTGAATCTTGCCGGAGCGGAACCATGGGTCATACGGGCACACTGGCTGGGCTGTCCTTTGCCGCAATTTACCACGCCGAAGGGACGCCAGAAACGTTCATCACAAATGGCATCGCAGCTGTTCCAAAATTCGGGATTAGAGGATTTATAGATGATTTTCTTTAAAGGACGGATCAGTTTACCATTCTTGATCTCCCAGAAAAAGTCACCGCCGAATTGGAAGTTTACGCGGTGCTGGTCGATAGAGAAGCTGCCTCTGCCCTGAATATACACTCCATCCTCCGTATCTGCGATCAGTTCTGAGGGGGTAAGCGGCTTGGTCCCCGGAAGCAGATAGAGATTGGGAATGCGGTTGATGGGTTGATCAAAGTAGTGGGTAGCCCTGTTGCAGCCGCGGGAATATCCCAGATCGATCTCCATGGCTGTGTCTCTGGTGCTGCCGTATTCATTGAGGATACCATCTTTGATGATATGCCATTTTTGCCCCGGGACACCATCATCGTCAAAGCCATGTGTAGCGAGGCCTTCAGCCAGGGTGTTATCGCCCACAAAATTGACGATCTCACTGCCGTAACGGAAGTTTTTCAGCTTTTCCGGGGTGGCAAAAGAGACTCCGGCATAATCTGCTTCCCAACCCAGGACACGGTCCAGCTCGGTGGGATGTCCCACACTTTCGTGCATGGTGAGTCCCAGATGATTGGGGTCCAAGACCAGGGTGCGACGGGTTTCCGGGCCCAGACTTTCGGCTCTCACCTTGATCAAAGCCTCTTCAGCAATTTGCTTGGCTTTGTCGATCAGGTTCAGGCTTTCTATCCATTCCCAACCCACAGCGCGTCCGCCTTCATCAAAGGTGCGGGATTGAGAATCCCCTTCATGCACCGCTGTAGCTGTGATCATGGGGTCGATAAATTGGTGAGTGATATCCAAACGTGTGCCCAAGGTGCTGGCAAAGAGCTTTTCATCTTTGTGCGCGATCAGGTAAAAAACCGCTTGTTTGATGCCCTCAAAGGCCAGCATACTGCGGTTCACTTCCATCATCAGATCCACCTTTTCGGTGAGCGGCACGTCAAAGGGATCGATCTTCACGGGCGTCTTGCAAGTGGCGATATAGCTGCGTTCCGGAGCCAAGCGAAGCTTTTTGTTTTTGTTCACAGAGGCGGACAGGGTGGCTATGTCAAATGCTTTTTGCACAGTGGCCAGCACTGCCTCATCACTGAATACGTTATTGTGCGCAAAGCCCCAGGCTCCTTCTTTGAAAACGCGGATACCATAGCCATCAAGGACACTGGTATTCGCACTTTTCAGACTGAGATTGCGCAGAAAGATCACCTGTTCGGTGGTCTTTTGAATGCGGATGTCGGCATATTCGGCGCCGAGGCTGGATGCCGCATTCATGGCGAGATCAAGATACTTCATATATCTACTCCTATGTTCAGGGTTTAGTTAAATTGTGTATGTAAACAGTATCTGAACCAAGTAAATATCTGTCAAGGGTAAAAAAGGTTTTTGGGGTTTTAAGGTTTCGACGTTTTAGCGTTTTAACGTAAGCGTAACGCTTGCTTTGGAGC
>CAXZAB010000197.1:0-4707 GCA_964293715.1 uncultured bacterium
TAGAATGCTTGAAAGCCTTTTTGTAAAAGGAGATTTCTGAAGCATCCCCAAGATCAGAATTAGGGACATGGTCAAAAGATTGTATCCCTAATTACTTTACATCCTGCAATCACAAGCGGCGTATCCTGTCGCAGAGCCTGTTTATAGAGGGATAATGCCACGTTAATTAGTCTGATATGTATAGCAGATTTAGACAGTTTCCGCCCGGTGAAGGATGCCTCGTAGCATAGGTATATTCACACATTAGCCTAAGTTTCGGTACACGATCTCGCCACCGATCATGGTGAGCAGGCTTTCAGCAGTGATCCAATACTCATCCGGAAGGGCGCGATAATCCTCCAATACGATGAGGTCTGCCAGATAACCTTTTTCGATCTTGCCGCGGATATGTCCGGAGCAGGAAGCCTGAGCTGCGCCAATAGAATATCCATCAATAGCTTGGGAGGCGGTAATGGCCTGGTCTTTGTTCAAAGCTTCACCATCAGAAGAGACCTTGTGGCGTCTTTGCAGAGCGCTGTAAATGCCATGGAAGGGATTCATGGTCTCAATGGGGGCATCCGAACCGAAGGCATAGGGTATTTGTGCTTCAAACATGGATTTGAAAGCATAGGCCTGATGGGCTACATGTGGCCAGCTTTTGTGAATCATAGGAATATCATTGGCGATATGAACGGGTTGCAAGCTGGCAAAAAGACCGCTTTGCTTTAAGAGCGGAATATCGCTCAGACGGATGGATTGCACATGCTCGATCCGGTGAAAAAGATCTTTATAGAGGGGGTTTTCATTGAGTTTCAGGGTGCAATCTATGATCTGGCGTACACAGCGGTCGCCGATGGCGTGAATTGTGCTGGCAAATCCAGCTTTAGCCGCTTTTTCCATCAGGCGTAAGAGCTCTTCATCGCGATAGCGCAAAATGCCAAAGTTATCCGCTTCATTGGGATAGGGATCAAACATGGCAGCAGTACGCGAGCCCAAAGCGCCATCGCCAAAGAGTTTCAAGCCACCCACTTTGTAGAATTCATCGCCCTCATAGCTGCGTGCATCACCGCTGATCATCTCATCAAAATCTGCGGCCAGAAAATGCCAGCAGAAGCGGAATTTTGAGCCCTGCTCCTGAGCTTTCAAAAGCAAATCCTTGCTGGCCTTGTATTCCATAGAATGAAAGCCGATGAGTCCCCATTTGTAGATATTTTGTACCGTAAGTGCAATGCTATTGATTATTTGGCTATCAGGAGGTGAGATAATATAAGGATCGATCATTTCCGTAGCAGCTTCATAGAGTACTCCGCTGAGGCTGCCATCCGGCCTGCGCTCAAACTTCCCGCCCTCGGGCTCTGGAGTATCCACATCTATGCCAGCCAACTTCAGAGCCTTGCTATTGCAGAGTTTGGCATGATAGTCCCGGCTGAATAGAGCCACCGGGAGATCGGGGAAGATCTTATCCAAGACATCTCTGTTTAGCTGCAAGGGCTGCTCTAATACATTACGGTCCCAGCCTCCGCCTAAAATCCATTTTGCATCCCAGGACAGGTTGTCGCGGTATTTTCGCAGATAGTCCTTGATTTCTGAAATGGAAGAGCAAGGCATAAGGTTCACCAAAAGTCGGGATTTGGCATATTCCACAAAATGCGTATGGGCATCGGTAAAAGCTGGCAGTAGCATCTTACCCTGTAAGTTTATCTTTTCTGGGGTTCGGGTAGCCAGGTTTTCACATTCGGCGAGGGTGCCGATATGAACTATGGAGTCATTCTCCACCAAGAGAGCCTCATGTTCAGGATGTCCATAAATGGGGCCGCTATAAAATATTGTAGTCATGATCTCCTCTTTTAGAGTGGACTGATGGAGTTTTAGCTGAGCTTAGTCCAGAATATGCCTGAGTTCATCTTCCAGCGTTAAGGCAGCATCGGTCTTGGCATCGCGGTATTTGATGATGATAGGGCAATAAACCTGAAAATCCGGATTTTGCTTTAGTTTGCGGGAACCAGGCACTACTACGGCCCGGGGAGGGATAGTGAAGCTGCCACCGCTATCGCGGGGCAAGAATTCTCCATGTACGCTGTCGTAGATGGGAGTGGAGCCATTAATCACAGTACCGGAGGCAATCACAGCTTTTTCACCGATGATGATACCTTCATAAATACCGGTATTGCCACCGACAAAGGCTTCATCTTCAATAATCACTGGACGGGAACCTATGGGTTCAAGAACGCCGCCAATCATAGCGCCGGCAGAGAGATGCACTCTTTTACCGATCTGAGCGCAGGAACCCACCAGAGCGTGAGAATCCACCATCGTACCGGTATCCACCCAAGCTCCGATATTGATATAAGAGGGAGGCATGATGGTGACACCTGGGGCAATATAGGCTCCGATGCGCACAGAGCTGCCACCAGGCACGATCCGCACTCCATCACTGAGCCGAAAGCGCTTTTCGGGAAAGGTATCTTTTTCGAAAAAGCTCTTGGTCACTGAGCTCGGATACTCCACCAAACTGCCCATTCGGAAGCCCAGCAAAATACCCATCTTGATCCAGGCATTGACCTGCCAGAGCTCATTTCTCTTCTCACAAGCGCGGATTTGGCCGGCATTCAAGGCTTCTATAAAGCTGGCCAGGACGGCATTGTCTTGGGCATTGTAGTCTCTTTTCGGAGATTGGTATAACTGGATAATGCTTTGTTCTAAAGTCATTTACACTTCCTGAAAGTTTACTTTGATACGAGTAAGAGCCTCTTGCAGTACAGCGCGGGGACAGGCAAAATTCAGGCGCATAAAGCCAGAGCCTTCGCTGCCGAAGCTAGGTCCCGGATTCAGAGCCACACCGGCTTTATCACGCATAATCTCCATCAGTTTGTCATCGGTAAGATTATACTCACGAAAGTCCAGCCAGGCCAGATAGGTGCCTTGGCAGGGGCTCATAATCACTTTGGGCAGGTTGTCTGCCAGATAGCTTTTCAAATAATCACGGTTGGCCTTGAGGTACTCTTTCAGAGCAGCCAGCCACGTCTCAGACTGAGTGTAAGCCGCAACCAAAGCCTTGAGCCCAAAGCTATTGCCCATAAAGGTATGCAGGCTTTGGTTGAGCTCATTGATCTTTTGGATAAATTCCTCATCCTGCAAGATCACCACTCCTGTGGCCAGTCCTGCCAGATTGAAGCTCTTAGCCGGGGAAATCGCTGAGATCACCCGCTTAGCTCTGATTGAGGCGATGGGGATGTGTTTATGCGGAGAATACACCAGATCGGCATGAATCTCATCGCTGAAGATTATCACATTATTTTTGGCACAGATCTCGCTCATGCGCGTAAGCTCTTCCCGGGTGAAGACATGCCCCACAGGATTGTGAGGATTGCAGAGGATAAAGAGCTTGGCCTGTCTGATCTTTTCTTCAAAATCCAGCCAGTCGATTTCGTAACGGCCGTTGATATTCACCAAAGGGTTAGTCAGAAGCGTACGCTGATGCTCTTTTACAGTACTGTGAAAGGGTGGATAAACCGGGGTCTGAATCACGATTTTAGCACTGGGCTCAGTGAGAGTAAGAATAGTAATGGCCAAAGCGGTCATCAGACTGGGAATCATGATGACAGTGGAAGCGCTGGTGTCCCAGCCATATTGAGATTTTTGCCAATGCCTTACAGCCTCATCAAAGTCTTTGCTGATATAGTTGTAACCAAAGATAGGGTGCTTCAGCCTCTGGGCCAGGGCTGCTTGGATGGGCTCAGCTATGGCAAAATCCATATCAGCTACCCACAGAGGAATGAGATCGTCTTTCCCATATCTCAGCTTAAGGCCGTCATATTTAAAACAGCCACTGCCTTTGCGTTCGATGATCTTATCAAAGTTCATTATCTGCGCTCGCTTTCAGGTAGTCCAAAACTCCCTGCATTGTTTTGGGGATCACGGCCTGAGTGGCCATTTCCGCCAGGTTAAACATTATTTCCAGAATGTGAGGAAAAGAAGCGGGGGTATTCAGCTTCTTCACTTCCCCTTTTTCATTCAGGTATGTCATTTGCATATAAAAGGTTATCTTTTTATTAAGGTCTAAGCTTTGAATATTGTCATAAGGTATCACTATATTACGTTTGGCAATATAGCCCAATTTCAGATCGTGGGGCAGGAAAGTGATGCTATTGAGGCTGGTCACTTTGCGCAAAACCGAATCCAGACCGATAAAACAAATAGCCAGAGGCAAGAGCTTGAAAAAGAATGGGGTCTCGATATTCACAAAATGCAGCATAAAATAAATGCAGTAAACCACAATCATAAATGAAATCAGAATCATAAACCATCTGGAGACCTGATGATAACGATATGTAATGGGAATATGGTCTTTGATGTACTGAATCTTTAGCGGTTTCTGCACTTGTATTCCTGATACAGCTTGCGTACGCTTTCCAAAATCAATTCGGAGGCTGGCACCGAGTCAAAGAGAACTGAATTCTCATTATCCCCATGAAAGTCACTGCCGGCGGTCATATATAGACCGTTATTCTGCGCGATATCGATGAATTCATCCACTTGATATTGATAGTGATCCGGATGCCATACCTCTATACCATCCAAGCCGAAAGCAATAAATTCTTCCACAAAATCGGGATCGGTAAGCTTGCCCGGATGGGCTACCACGGCAAAGCCTCCGGCACCATGGATCACGGAGATCACATCCGGTACCAAAAATTCCGGTTTGGGAGCAAAGGCAGGCTTGAAATT
>CAXZAB010000198.1:0-4666 GCA_964293715.1 uncultured bacterium
ATGGGAGAACCGCTGGACAATCTGGATAATGTTCTGGCCACCTTAAGGATTATCCAGGCTGAGGATGCTTTGACTTTCAGCCCCCGCAGAACCACCGTCTCCACCTGCGGTCTGCCTCTTAAAATAAGACAAATGGCAGACAGCAAAGTGAGGACCAAGCTGGCGGTATCACTGAATTCCGCCATTGATGCCAAACGTAATATTCTGATGCCGGTAAACAAACTGCATCCCTTGTCAGAGCTCAAAGAGGCTCTGATCTACTACCTGAACAGAGTAAATTTCAAGGTAACATTCGAGTATATCATGATCCCCGAAGTCAATATGGGCCCGGAGGATCTCAAGGCTCTCAGAGGCTTTGTGGGAGATCTATCCTGTAAGGTAAACTTTATCCCCTATAACCATGTTCCGGCTCTGCCCTATCGCAGCCCCTCCGAACAGGAGATCGACGATTTTATGAAACAAGCCCAAGGGCTGAATCAGGCTATAACCTTACGGCGCAGCCGGGGTGCCAATATTTGTGGCGCCTGCGGTCAATTAGCTGGAACTTAAAGGAGTAACAGATGAAAAGTATTGAAGAAATTGCCCGGGAATTTTTCCCAGGGGAAGACCTGGCCCGCTGTGGCGGAGCCCATAAAATATGTCTGCATTGTGCCAAATGCCGGGCGGATGAGCCGGATGAGCTTTTTGATCCTGAGCAGGGCATTGCAAGTAGCATAGACGCCACTCTCCTTAAGGCAGACGCCAGCAAGGAAATGGTAAACGAGCTTTGTGAGATGGCAAATTCGTACCAAACTGCCTCTGTATGTATCAATTCATACTACATCCCCCAGATCAGAAAGCTGCTGAACGATCCCATCAAAAGCTGCACTGTGATCAATTTTCCCTTGGGAGCCTCCAGCCGTCTGGCTGTGAAGAAAGAAGCCAAGGCTGTGTTGGAAGCCGGAGTAGATGAAGTGGATATGGTGCAAAACCTTGCCGCTCTGAAAAGCAAGGATTGGCCTATGGTGCTGGAAACCGTGAAGGCAGTAGCCATCCAATGTCTGGAACGCAAAAAGCTGCTCAAAGTAATCTTGGAAACTTGTTATCTGGACAGGGAAGAATTGATTATCAGCTGCCTCATGAGCAAGAAAGCCGGTGCTAAATACGTAAAAACATCCACCGGATTTGGACCTTCGGGCGCCAAAATAGAGGACATCGCCCTCATGCGTGAAGTGATGGGCCCAAAATTTGGCGTAAAAGCCAGTGGCGGCATACGCAGCCCCGAGGACGCAAAAGCCATGCTGGACGCCGGGGCAAACCGTATCGGAGCCAGCAGCGTAAAAGCTCTATTATAGGAACGATATGAAACTCCTCGTCGCCGGATACAATCTCGACAGCAGCCTGATTGAAAGCTTAAAACAGGACAATGCCAGCCCTGAAGTAATTTCTGCGGCCTATGCCCGCATCAGCCGGAGCAGCAAAAGCGTAGATTTGCTCCGCCGGGAAGCCTTGAACGAGGTGGAAAAAGCCCGTAAATCCAATGAAAGCATTATCTTTGAGATGGGACACGCCTCCGTGGCAGAACATGCGGTATTCAATCTCGATTTGATCGATGTCTCCCGCCTGCTCACAGAAACCATCCAACGCAGCCGCTTGGCGTCCTTCACCGAAAAATCTCAGCGCTATGTTACCTTTAGCCAGAACTTTGTAGTTCCTGCCGAATTAAACAAAAAGCCTAAGCTCAAAAAAGCCTACAAAGATACGATGAAGCTCCTGTTTAACCAATATCAAGACAGCTTCCAGAAATTAAATGAGCTCTATAAAAAGACAAAACCTGAGCTGGGAACCCGGGCCCGGGAAGGCCTGGCCAAAGAGGACGCCCGCTATATTCTGCCTTTGGCTACCAAGACTCAGATGGGAATGACCATTAATGCCCGCAGCCTGGAAAATATGCTCAGACGTCTGGCCAAAAGTCCGCTCAGTGAAGCCCATGAACTCAAAGATCTGATTTTTAATGCGGTAAAGCCCATTGCACCCTCTTTGATCCGGTATGTGGAAGCAGATGGCTATTCGGGTCAGATAGACGTAAACAGCGTGGGCTTTAGCAGTTTTTTACAACAGGAATTACCCTGGCTGGCCGAGATTGATCTGGAAAACAAAGCCAGATTGGTCTCATATAGCAAAAATGCGGATGACAAAGTGCTTTCTGCCCTCATCTACAGCCAAGGCGAGCTTTCCTGGCAAGACAATCTGGATACTGTGTCCCGCCTGCCCAGAATAGCCAAAGAACAGCTTTGGCAACAGGTTTTTAAAGGGATACAATCCTGGCATAAGGTTCCCCGTGCCTTTGAAACGGTGGATTTTGAATTTGAACTTTCGATGAGTGAATCCTGTTGGGCCCAGTTTAAGCGCCACCGGGCTTGCACCATCCTAAAAAAGGCCGGTTATCCCGGTCTGTCCATCATCCCTCCTGCAATAGACAAGATCGGTCATCTCAAAGTTTGGCAGGAAACCATGCAGCACTGCACTCTTTTGGCAGACGCTATGCCCGAGTCCTTCATGCAGCTGCGAGATTATCTGAAGTTAAATGCCACGCCCTGTAAGATCTATGCCAAGATGAACTTGCGCGAGATCTACCACTTTGTACGTCTGCGCTCGGATGAATATGCCCAATGGGAAATCCGCGGCATCTCAGATGCCATCTGTAGTCAGGTGCAAAAACAGGCTCCCAATGCCTCCCGTCTGCTCTGTGGGAAAAGTGCTTTTAAGCAAATCTATTGACAGAAAGGCTCCTTAAAAATATAATGATAAAATCTTGCGTCCCTGTAGCTCAGCTGGATAGAGTGGCACCCTCCGAAGGTGAAGGTCAGGCGTTCGAATCGCCTCAGGGACGCCATAACCTTTTACCCAAATTCCTTTGAAATCCCGGCACCGGCAGTTCAATGATGGCAAATGAAGTAATCCTCACCGCAGAAAACATCCATGTCGCTTTTGCAGACAGGGTGATCATCGAAGACGCCTCTTTTGGCCTTCATGCCGGTGATAAATTGGGTATAGTAGGCGTAAACGGTTGCGGCAAAACCACCCTGCTCAAAGTGATCAGTGGAATCATCAGACCCGCTACCGGACTCATCACTACGCGCAAAGACCTCAAAATCGCCTATCTGCAGCAAGATCCCGATGTGGATCCCAACCTCACTGTTTTGGAACATGTAATTCCCAAGGATCCTAAGATTCGCAAGCCTGAGCATCATTACAAGGCTATCCTCACCCGTTTGGGCATGGAGCTATACACTACCCCTCTGGGCATACTTTCCGGCGGGCAACGCCGTAAAGTGGATCTGGCCAAAGAGCTGGCCCATGAACCCGATCTTTTGCTGATGGATGAACCCACAAACCACCTTGATCTGGATAGCATTGAATGGTTGCAGGAATATCTGATAAATACCAGTTCTGTACTGATCTTCGTTACTCACGACCGCTATTTTCTGGATTCCATCTGCAATCGCATTTTGAATATCGAGCACGGCGAGCTCTTTTTTTACGAAGGCAATTACAGTGAGTATCTCAGGGGCAAAATGCTGAGGGAACAGGATAAATTGCGCAAAGAAACCCGCCGTCAGGCTCAGCTTTCCAAAGAACTGGCTTGGCTGGCACGAGGTGCCAAAGCGCGTGCTTCCAAACCCAAGAATCATGTGGATAGAGTGAAAGAGCTGCTCAGCAAAAGCTACCTCATCTCACACCAGGATCTGGACATATCTTTTCAGACAGACCGGATGGGCCGCACCGTTTTGGAGCTACACAAACTCAGCAAGTCTTATGGTGACAATACTTTATTCAAAGATATCGACCACAATTTTCAGCCCTTGGAGCGGATCGGCATGCTGGGCCCCAATGGCTGTGGCAAAACCACGCTCCTGCGCCTCATCGTGGGAGAGGAAAAGCCCGATTCGGGCAGCATCAAGGTAGGCGTGAATACCCGTTTTGCCTATTACAAGCAGGAAGAAGACAGCTTTGACCCCGCCCTTAATGTCTATGAATACATCGCTCAATATGCCGAGAGCATTCGCAGTGCCGATGGAAATAAGATCACCGCTACTGAGATGCTGCATCGCTTCCTCTTTGACGCCAAGATGCAGCAGATGAAGCTCTCCGCACTCTCCGGAGGCGAAAGGAAAAGGCTCTACCTGCTGAAATCGCTGATGTTTGGGGCAAACTTCATCATCCTGGATGAACCGACCAACGATCTGGATATCCGCACCCTGGAAATTTTGGAAGACTATCTGGATGCTTTCAGAGGCTGTCTCCTCATCGTTTCTCACGATCGCTATTTTTTGGACCGCACCGTGGATTACCTCTTCATTTTTGAAGATGGTAAATTGCGTAAGTTCGCCGGCAACTACTCCGATTACCTCTTGGTGAAACGCTACGAAGAAGAAGAGAAGGCGGCCATTCCCGAGCCCCGGATCATGAAACCTAAACAGGCTATCAAAGGCCTGAATTACAATGAACAGCGGGAATTTGCCCTTTTAGAAACAGAAATCGAAAGCCTGGAAGATAAGCAGAATCTCTGCGAAGAGAAACTCTCTCAAAGCGGTCTGAGCCCCCAACAATACCAAGATCTGGCCAAAGAGATTGCAGATCTGAATGCCAGACATGATCAGGCATTTAGCCGCTGGGTAGAGCT
>CAXZAB010000199.1:0-4609 GCA_964293715.1 uncultured bacterium
GCGTCAGGACTTCTTTCAGTCCATCGGCGCAGAAAGCATTCTGGGCAAACAAAAAAGGGGGTGAATCACCCCCTCATTTATGATTTGATTTGATTGGAGTTATCTCAGTCTGTAGGTAGCTCCGACAAAGAAAGTTATATTCAAATCATCGTTATCATTGTCTTTTACACCGTCATCATACAAGTTGAAGCGTAAAGAAGCATTCAGATTGACTTTGTTGGTTAGGTAGTAGTAGAATGTGGATTCAAGGGTATTATCAATTAGTGTGTTCAAATCGCTGTCACCGGGAAGGTACACAGCAGTCATGAGCTTATTTTCCCAATCAATCAGTGCAGAAAGTTCATAGGTAAGAGAAGCTTTATTCGTAATCGTATGGTTTATATCATCGGAAAGAATCGTGGAATAATCCATGCGATCTATGAATTGCAGCTTTTGGGAAATCGGGTAGGCATATTCAGCAGAAACATCTAAAGATGGATCAGAATCGCTGCCATCATAGTTGGAAAGAATATATCCAACCCCGGCGCGTACAGTCCAGCCATATTTACGGCTGCTGATTCTTTGACCCAGCACTTCCTGCAATCTGATTATACCCAAAGCGTGCAGTGAACCTTCTGGGATCAGCATTTCATTATTAAATACAGCTTCCATGTCTTCATACCAGTACTTTTTGTATTCAGTATTGCCGTATCTGCTTTTGTATTCGCCTTCTTTGTCGATTACTTGAGCTAAATCGATGTAACCTTGGGTGGTGGGTTGGCTATTGATAACTTCATATTTGATAAGTTCATCCACAATCCGCATGGCTTTGGCCAAAACTGTGGCATCAATGACTCTGCCATAACCCATTCCAGCACCGATTTTGGCATAAGGATCATCAGCGTCGTCAAGGAACATGTTCTTACGAAAGCCCAGATCAAGAGCGCCATAACCAAATATGTCTGTATCAGTTAAATACTTATCAGCATTGGCAAAGGCTGTGATACCATAACCGATATGAGAATCATCGGCTTCATTTGGTCCATTGAGTAGTTCCAGATTACCGTCTGTACCGACTCTCCAGTTAAGAGGTAAGCTATTATAATAATGTAAAAAATTTCCTCCAAACAAGCCATTGTAGCTTGCCTGGTCCTGATTTCCGCTTTTGAAGTTGAAGTTGCCATTTAAAAAGGCTTCCTGTCCCCATGATGTGGGGATGGTGTAATCCGTAAACTCAACAGATGCCAGAGCTATTGGGATTATTACCAATAGTAAGATCGCTATTTTTTTCATGGTATTTCTCCTTTAATTTTATTATATAACCTAAGATAATGAAATCAGACCTACTTGTCAAGAGAAATTTTGTTCAAATACAGTATTATCTCAAATCTCTTAAGCGACAAAAGTCCTTAAAGCTATATGATACATAGAGGATATGAGTTTATTGAAATAATGAATAAAATGCAGATAATGACGTTAATACTTGATCAGCAAAAAAGCATAAAACGTATTTTCACGATAAAACAGCTTCGCTCTGCAAGAGACCGGACCTCAAAATTGCTGACCAAAACCTGCTGACTTGCCGGCGCCACAAGCAGGAGAGTGGAAATATATCCACCACAAAGTCCAGTTTGCCAAAAAAAGCATTGACAAAATCTTATCCCTCATTTAAATACGAAACACGTGGAGGTTTGGCCTCCATTTTTACTTATCTCATTAAATATATATGGAGGTAGATATGCCTTTTATGCCGCTAATATGGTATTTGGCACCCTTTGGAGCGATTTTAGCGCTTTGTTTTGCTTTTTTCTTTTACCGTGATGTGCGGGCGCACGATCCCGGTAATAAACGTATGCAGGAAATCGCAGGCTATGTACGTGAGGGAGCCTATGCTTATCTTTTGCAGCAATACAAAGGCGTAGGTCTGTTTTTTGCTGTTGCTTTGCTCATCTTTTTATACTTTGCCTATGTGCTGAAAGTCTTGGATCCAATGATCCCCTGGGGTTTTCTCAGCGGAGGATTCATGAGCAGTCTGGCCGGTTTCATCGGCATGAAAACTGCCACCATGGCTTCCAGCCGCACCGCCCAGGCCTGTTCTGTAAGCCTGAATAAAGGTCTCAAAGTGGCCTTCAGAGCCGGAGGCGTGATGGGGCTCACTGTGGTGGGCTTGGCTTTGATCGATATGTCGTCCTGGTTTTATATCCTGAACGCCATGAATTATCCCCTGGAAAAGATTGCCGTGGTAATGCTTTCCTTTGGTATGGGCGCGAGCACCCAAGCCCTGTTTGCCCGCTTGGGAGGCGGCATCTATACCAAAGCCGCTGATGTGGGCGCAGATCTGGTGGGCAAAGTAGAGGCCGGTATTCCCGAAGATGATCCCCGCAATCCTGCCACCATCGCTGACAACGTGGGCGACAACGTCGGTGATGTAGCCGGTATGGGCGCAGACCTCTATGAATCTTATGCCGGAAGTATCCTGGCTACTGCTGCCTTGGGTATGAGTGCGGTCTTGCAAATGTCTATCAAGAATCCCGGTATGCATGATTTTATGTTCAATTTCATCTCAGCGCCTTTGATTTTGGCCGGAATCGGTGCGCTACTCTCCATCTTCGGCATCTTTATCGTCTCCACCAAAGAAGGTGCCGGTATGAAAGAGCTGATGAGCGCACTGAACAAAAGCGTTTATCTGAGTTCTGCCCTGATCGCGGTAGCCTCCTTCTTTGTCTGCAAAGCGCTATTGCCTCAGGATATGTACATGGGAATCTTTATCTCCTCCGTGGTGGGACTCCTGGCCGGAATTCTGATCGGCCACAGTACCGAGCTATGGACTTCGCATTCCTATTCCGCAACGCGCAATATCGCCAAACAAGGTGAATACGGCTCTGCCACAGTGATCCTGGAAGGATTCAGTGTGGGTATGCTTTCCACAGCCATGCCGGTGCTTATCATCGTGGCTGCCATCGTCATTTCCTTTGTAGTTTCCGGTGGATTTCGTCATGTGGAATTAGGCCTATATGGCATTGGTTTTGGAGCGGTGGGCATGCTGGCCACTCTGGGTGTCACCCTGGCTATGGACGCTTTTGGTCCCATTGCCGATAACGCCGGAGGCAATGCCCAGATGTCCTATCTGCCCAAAGAGGTGCGGGAACGCACAGACAGCCTGGATTCTGTGGGCAATACCACTGCGGCGATCGGAAAAGGTTTTGCCATCGGTTCTGCCGCGCTTACAGCCATGGCGCTCCTGGCTGCTTATCTGGAAAAAGTGCGCGATGGCTTGGTCATGCTGGGCGAGAAAGTGGGAACCGTAGCCACCATGGATATCAATTATGGCACGTTCACCGAAAAAGTGGAAGTAGCCCAGGCCAGCCTCAATCAGTTTATCTATTATTACCAAGTCAATCCACTCAATCCCAAATTCTTAATCGGCATCTTCATCGGAGCCATGGTAGTCTATGTCTTCTCCGCACTCACCATCAAAGCCGTGGGCAAAGCAGCCGGACTCATGGTGAAAGAAGTCCGCCGGCAATTTACCACCATGCCGGGAATCCTGCAAGGCATCACGAAGCCTGATTATGCCCGCTGTGTAAAGATTTCCACTGTGGGAGCACAGCAGCAGATGATTCTGCCTGCCATCATCGGCATCTCTGCCCCCGTGATCGTGGGTCTCATTTTTGGTGTGGCCGGAGTATTGGGACTCCTGATTGGCGGACTCACCACCGGTTTTGTAACCGCTGTGATGATGAACAACGCTGGCGGCGCCTGGGATAATGCCAAGAAATATGTAGAAACAGGAGCGATAGGAGGCCCCGGTTCCGGAGTACACAGAGCCACCATCGTGGGCGACACGGTGGGCGATCCTTTCAAGGATACCGCCGGACCCTGCATCAATATCCTCATCAAGCTCATGAGCATGGTCTCCATCGTCTTTGGCGGTTTTATTGTGGCCTACTCACCCAGGATTGAAGCTCTTTACACGCCCAAGCCGCCGGTCACTATAGAGGTGCGCTCTTTGCTGCAAAACTCTTTGGAAGAGGGGCAGGAAGATGGTGTAGAGGTGATCGAAACTGAGGATAGTATTATCATTGTAAAATAGGCGTTTAGCCTGATATATCAAGAAGACCCGGACGATTGATCCGGGTCTTTTTGTATAGTACAAAAATCAGATCGAAATCAGGTTCTTCAAAATATGGTGGATCGCCAGTATATTTTTGCAGGTATTCCCCCAAAATATCTATATATCATATTTATAATGCCCATGAAGATAGCCTCTTAGATCTCATACATGTCTATTTATTTCATTTTTTGAATTTGCGCATAAAGGCTCATAGTCTCTGTTCAATACCTGATCAAGACGAGTCCTGTAGGGATGCCATTTTAGATAGCAAACGACAGCCACACAAAGAATTGAGTCCTGTAGAGACGACATTTTAGATAGCAAGCCAAGACCAGGTCATAATCAGGCTTTCGTAAAAAATGGCGGACTTCCAGTATATTTTTGCGCTTGACAGATACTGCAAGCAAGCATAAATGGGTGATCTTGGGATTGATCCTTAGCGCTTTAATAACGATTGAGTTGTCGAGCCTGGCATCATGAAGAGGAAAATTATCACAATGGAGACAAAATGGGAAT
>CAXZAB010000200.1:0-4535 GCA_964293715.1 uncultured bacterium
GATAAAACTACAAATACATATTATACTGCGACAGCTTACAACACAAGTTCAGACCCACGGAGTATAACTGTAAGCCTTCCCTCTTTTGCTGGTAACACCTATACCATCAGGCGCTTCGACGAGAGTACTCTACCGGTCGAATTGTCTTCCTTCACCCTGTCATTTCACGTCCGCAATCAAGTCAAAATACAGTGGGTAACCCAATCTGAAACCAATGTGAGCGGATTCCGGATTTACCGCAATACGGAGAATTTGCTGGAAACTGCCCAAATGCTGGATCTTTTTGTTCCGGCTACCAATACTTCTCAAATGAAGGTGTATCTGGCTACCGATAACGAGATTTTTGAAGATGGAATTTATTACTACTGGCTGGAAAGTGCAGATTTGAATGGTGAAAGTACCTTTCACGGCCCCGTGTACATCAATGTGACCTTATTAAATGATTTCAACCCCGAAGTTCCTATTGTTCAAGGGGTCAATAAAGCTTATCCCAATCCCTTTAACCCTGTCGTCAATATTTCCTGTGGCATGATGAGGGGTGGGCAAACTACTGTACAGGTCTTTAATGCCCGTGGACAACTGGTAAAAACGCTGTTCAGCGGGAACAAGGAACAAGGAAATTTCCTGCTGCAATGGGATGGTACCGATAAGTACGATCAAAAACTGCCCAGCGGTGTTTATCTGATCCGGATGGATAGTGATTACGGAAATTCCCTGCACAAAGTACTGCTTTCTAAATAAACAAAATAAGCTTAGATTATATAGTAAGGCGGGATTCAAAGTCCCGCCTTTTTTTGTTTGTCCAGAATGATTGTTTTTTTCCACCGAGAACACCGAAAAAAAGCGTTAAACGTTAGACGCGACTGGCAGTTTTGGAGCTTGTCCTGAAAGCGATGGCAACAACTATCCTGAACCACAATATTTTAATACTTCTTTTCATCCAACGAATCCGCCTAATCCGCCCAATCTGCGTTCTATATTCGCTCAAAAACTGGCATCCCAAAAAAATCTCTTTACAGATTCTGAGTAAAATTTAGAGTGTGCATTTGTATGATAGCCTGCTTAGATTTTATTATAGACAGGCAAAAACGAATACTGGCGGATACAATGGTTATTGGTGAAGACAATGAAAATTAGCAGATATAAGGATACGCGATGAAAAAGCTCTTTTTGATGCTCTTTGCCCTATGGTGCATAGGGTTTCTCGCTGGCAAGGTGGATCTGAATACAGCCACTTTGAGCGAATTGAAACAGCTTCCCATCACGGAAGCTCAAGCGCGTGATATTTATGAGTACAGGACCTTTGTCAAGATCCTGGACAATATCTATGATCTAAGGAATATTCCTTCCGTAGATCAGCGCACTTTGAACAGACTAAAACCTCTGGTGGTGGTCTCGCTATACACAGAGACAGATGAAGCGGCCATCCGCAGAGAGGAAATTCGTGGTTTTATCGAACGCCTGGACAGCAATGAAGGTGCTTCGGAAGGCATGGCCGACGTCTGGCAGGATTTCCTGATGACGCCGCAAAATGTCAACCGTATGCATTTTGATGATTTCATCAGTTTGCCAAATGTCTCCGGGGTGGATGCCGTGGCCGTCTTGAAAAGAGTGGCCAGAGGTGATACCATTGCGGATACCAGGGACCTGAGAAATACTATGGACATTTCCTATTACGGTTATTCCAACCTTAGGAATTACGTGTATTTCCGCGAGCCTCCGGTAAAGAACAGGCTGATGTTTGACGCCCAGGTGGATTATTACACCCGTCCTTACGAGGAAGGGCAATACGATATGCTGCACGAAGCTTTTGTGCCCAAAACCTTTGGTAATAGCTGGGTCAAGATTCCGCACGACAAGCGCATTTCCTATTGGGGCTACTTTAATGCAGATCAGGTGCAGCCGGATATGATGGCCAAGCTGAGACTGCGTTATGGAAACAACTTCAAGGCCGGCATCATGACTTACAGTCCCAAGGCAAATGCCGGACAGCTGTTTTCGAATGCTGATTCAGACCGGGATGTCGTCAATACCACCAAATATTATGCCGGTTATGAGAACACCAGCCTGCCGAAAATGGGCAACACCGCACTGAAGCTGTATCTGGGGCATTACCGCGCCACTTACGGTGAAGGTTTGGTGATGGAAAACACAGACTATTACAGCGCCCGCAAGACAGGATTTGGCTTTAGCAAACGCATCATGGGCATCACACCGGATCTTTCCCGCACTCAGGAATTTGCCCTCAGAGGTGCGGCGATCGAGCTCAAGCATCCCAAGTTTGCCGCTTCCTTCTTCGTTTCAGACGATGAAAAAGACGCGATGGCCTATATAAATGAAGACGGCAGCTATGTGCTGCGCGACAATTTTGGCAATGACGTCTTTATCGATGAGGACGGCAAGCAATACTTCCTTAAAAATAGTGTGCGTACCTATAACTACGAAGATGGCAGCGCGGTCAATGCAGACAAACGCAAGCTCTTCGGCTATGTGAATCCCACCCTGCCTTATGATAATGACACTTTGCTCGAGGCCGAACAGTGGTTCAATAGCAGCCTCAATCCCACTCCCCCGCAAGGACAGAGCTATGTGCCCTTTGCCATGCCTTACCTCAATCTCGCCACCCGCAGAAATGCCATGCGCGAAAAGCTGTGGGGAACCCATCTGCAAGTGAATCCCTTCATCGGCACGAAACTCGGTTTTACCACCTACACCGCTTTGTATGACAACGCCCATTTGGTGGTCCCGAATTTCAACGACCTCTTGCCGGACGTGATTCGCGATTCCTATTATTATACCAAACTCAATAAAGGTATAAATTCGGAAATCTCCAATATGTACAGCACTCAGACCGATAAATACAGCCGGGACTACCGCAGAGTGATCGGTTTTGATGCCGGTACGGTTTTGGGGCATATCGCCATTCAGGGAGAATATGCCGAGCTGACGGTGGATGGAGAAGATCACAAGCTGGGAGACGATCCCAGTGCCTGGCTGGCCAGTGCTCATAGCCAGTTTGAGAATCTCTATTTCCTGACCTTGATCCGGAATTATGATGTGGATTTTGAAAATCCCTATAGCAATAGCTTTTCGGAACACGAGCGCTATGATGATACCATTTTGGAAAAGAACATCTACGCGCTTACAAACCCCACTCTTTCCGATATCTATCAGAACAGCAATCAATCTGCTCCGGAGAAAGGGGTGTATTTTGAAACCCGTTACAAATTCAATAATTACTTTACCGTAGGCCGCAGCTATCTGGACCTCTGGGAAAGACAGAGTGACGGACGCCGCAGCGCCAGATTCCAGACTGAATTGGAATTTCGCCCGCTGTTTCAATTGGCCATGCGCCTGCGCTACAAGAACCAGGTAAACCGTTATGACGATCTGGCGGAGCGCGGAGTATCCAAGACCAATGAATACACCATGGCTGTGCGCACCTTCCTCTCAAATCACGATTTCCTGGAGCTGGAATACCGCTATAACACGGTGCTCAGCCCTCCTTACACCTCACTTACCAATCCTGCCGAGCCGGGGAATAACACCATGGCTGCGGCGATGACACTGATGACCGGTGACTATATCGCTGTAAACTATACCCATAATTTCAGCGACAACCTGAAAGTGCAGGGCTCCTTCAATTTCTGGTATGGGCATGGCATTTCGCACTGGGATTGGGAAGATATGGAGATAGACTTTATGGGTGAGAAAGGTGCTAAAGCCTGGGTCGCCGTCTCTACCCGCATCTCCGACAATATGTATATGAATATCAAGTTCCGCAATAAAACCTACCAGGATAAAGAGCTCAGAATCCGCCAGAACAACGATCCCGATCACGGCAATCTGGCAGATCAGCTTACCTATTTTGAGAGGGTGGAGCATAGTGAAAACACCATCCGTCTTTCCCTTGATTATCGCTTCTAACGTGGAGGAAACATGTTATCGAATAAATCTTTATTGATCCTTAGCTTACTGCTCTTGGTCTCTGCACTGAGCGCATTCAGTATTACAGACACCCATTTTGGTTACCGTTATGGCGCCCTTGATGCCAGATCTTTTGCAATGGGCAGCGCCGGAATGTATAACAATATGCGTCCCGCCGGCTTTGTGCTGAATCCGGCCAACCTCACCGCGCAACAGAAAACTGCCGGTCTGGATATAAGCACCGTGATAAACCGGGCTACAGACACCCGCATGATCCCGCTGTACAATTCCTTTGATAACTACATCGATGATGCGGTCTATGCCTCAAACATCAATGCCTTTACGGATTTTTCCGGGGCTGGCTTTGCCTCTATGGCTGTGGCCAAACTGCGCTTTGGACTGGGAGTTTATCACAAACCTTACGCCAGTTTTAATGGCCAATACCGCGAAGAGATCCGCAACAACCGCAATACCGACAACGATGGCTATCCCGAAAAGATCGCCCAAAACGATATCGAAAACGAAGGTGCCCTGCTGAAAACCGGTGCGGCCCTGGCAGTGGCTTATGAATTTACAGATTACTGGAATATGAACTTAGGTTTTGACTA
>CAXZAB010000201.1:0-4451 GCA_964293715.1 uncultured bacterium
CTTTGGAAGAACTGGACCGCCTGTCCCACACTGCCGACATCGTTGTCTTGGGACGCTATACCCAGAAACGAAATCAGCGGGAACGCAGCACCTATTTTGGCAAAGGCTTTCTGGAAGAGCTCAGCGTGCGTATGCGCGAGGCTCACGCCGATATGCTGATCGTCAATGATGAACTCAGCCCCATCCAGGGACGCAATATTGAAGATACTTTTGAGATCAGGGTGATCGACCGCACCGAGGTGATCTTAAGCATATTTCACGATCATGCCCGCAGCAAAGAGGCCAAACTTCAGGTGAAGCTGGCAGAATTGCAGTATCAACTTCCCCGTTTGAGACGCCTTTGGGCCCATTATGATCAGGAACGCGGCAGTATGCGCACCGCGGGTGGAGCTGCCAGCCGGGGCACAGGCGAAAAGCAGATCGAAATCGACAAACGCTTGATCCGCCAGCAGATCCGCAAGATCAACAAGGGCATAGATCAGGTTTCTGCCCAGAAGGAAACTCAGAGAAAACAGCGGGGCAACAGCAAAAAGATCTGCATAGTGGGCTATACCAATGCCGGTAAGTCCACTCTGTTCAATAGGCTCACCGATGCAGGCGTCCTGGTTCAGGACAAACTTTTTGCCACTCTGGATTCCACCAGCAGGCAGCTGAAACTCAGCACCGGAGCTCCGGCTGTGCTTTCCGACACAGTGGGTTTTATCTCAAACCTCCCGCATCATCTTATTGCCTCATTTCGGGCTACCTTAATGGAAGCTGTGGACGCTGATCTGCTCCTGCATACAGTCGATATTTCCGATCCCCGTCATGAATATTACGTGAAAGAGGTCAATGAAGTGCTGGAAAGCATCGGCGCCTCTGAAATCCCCCAGATTATGGTCTTAAACAAGACAGACCTGGTGGATAATAGCCTCAGCAAGATGCTGGGCATGTATTATGAAGATGCCGTGCCCATCAGCGCCGCCAAAAACCGGGGGATCGACGAGCTTTTGCTGAAGGTAGAAGAAGAGCTCATGGAAAACAAGCTTTACCAGCTGCGTTTGCCCTATACCCAGAACGCTCTGGTTTCCCGCCTGCATGAAATTGGCAATATCACCCAGGAAGATTACAAGGATGACGGCATTTATATCAGCGTAATTTTGGGCATTGCAGACCGTTACCTCATTCAGGATTATATTATGCCTAAATGAGCCCTAAAAAGGCCTCTGCTGGCAATTTCCTTGACATAATAACGCTGAGAATTATATAAGTTTTATAGAGAAAATTAAAAAAACAGGAGTTAATATGGCAAAGCAAATTTCTGCAAAAGAAGCTGCTGCAATGATCCCCGCAGGCAGCAGACTGGCCATCGGAGGCTTTTTGGCCGTCGGGGCCCCAGAGTGCCTCATCGATGCCATCGTCGAAGCGAAGACCCCGGATCTGCACATGATCGTGATCGCGTCAGATTGGGAAGACAGAGGTGTAGGCAAACTGATTGCTGCACAACAGATTAAAAGCGCCCAGGTTTCACATTTGGGTACAAACCGCACCATTCAGGCTCAAATGAATGCCGGCGAGGTCGAGATCGAGCTCGTCCCCCAAGGTACCCTCATGGAAAGAGTCCGCGCCTGTGGCGCCGGCCTGGGTGGAGTGCTTACTCCCACTGGCCTTGGTACAGTGGTGGAAGAAGGTAAACAGATTTTAAATGTAGAAGGTAAAGATTATATCCTCGAGCCTGCTATTTGCGCCGATTTTGCACTTGTGAAAGCCTGGATGGCAGACAAAATGGGCAATCTCGTCTTCCGCAAAACCGCCCGTAACAGCAATCCCATCATGGCTATGGCCGGCAAGATCACCATCGTGGAAGCCGATCATATCGTAGAAGTGGGCGATCTGGATCCTGAACTCGTCGCTTGCCCCGGAGTTTTTGTAAACTATATCGTTCAAAGTGAGAGAAAAAATGGATAAGAGAGAAATGATCGGAAAAAGAATCGCCCAGGAATTCAAAGATGGCGATTATGTAAATCTCGGTATCGGCCTGCCTACCATGGCAGTGAATTATATCCCCAGCGACGTGCAAGTGATCTTCCAAAGTGAAAATGGCATGCTCGGTGTGGGTCCCAACCCGCCAGAAGGATGCGAAGATCGTGATATGATCAATGCCGGCGGTCAATATATCAGCGAGCTCAAGGGTGCCTCTTTCTTCGATAGCGCCTTAAGTTTTGCCATTATCCGCGGCGGACACGTGGACGCCACTGTCCTGGGAGCCTTACAGGTAGATTCCCATGGCAATCTGGCAAATTGGATGATCCCCGGTAAAATGGTGCCCGGTATGGGTGGTGCAATGGACCTCGTTACCGGAGCCCCTAAAGTGATCGTAGCTATGGAACATGTGGACAAACGCGGAAATCCCAAGATCTTGAAAGATTGCACTCTACCACTCACTGCCAAGGGACAAGTAAGCCTGATCATCACAGATTTGGCCGTGATCGAAGTAACCCCCGAGGGCCTCGTGCTCAAAGAAATCTCGGCTGGTACTACGGTGGCAGAAGTAATCAGAGCCACTGAAGCTGAGCTTATCATTCCTGATGCCCCACATAAAATAGGCAGTTTTGGTCACTAAAATAAACTAACGATCTTAGGTAATAAAAACCGGGACTTCAGTTCCGGTTTTTTATCTGCTATTTTATCGACAGACCAAGAGAGACAGTCTGCCAGGTGAATTTGTACGGATACCTAATATACTTCTTGCAAGAGATCCTTCAGTGCCATCTTGCTTTCCAAGACACTCAGCACCTGCCCGCGATTTTCATAGAATATTCTGCCCACCTCGGGGTCAAATTGCAGACTTCGCTTATCATAAATCTCCTGTGCGGCCCGGCCAAAATCAAGATTTTTCCGGTACTTCCGGATACTGGTCATGGCATCGAAGCTGTCTGCCACGCTTACTATACGGGCATAGGGGTGAATGTCATTGCCTTTCAGACCATAGGGATAGCCCTCGCCGTTGTACCATTCATGATGTTGGAGAATAATCTTGCAGACAGGCTCTGGCAGGCCCATGGGCTCCACGATCTTGGCTCCGGCGATGGGATGACGTTTGATGCTGTCATATTCGCTATCGGTAAGGCTATGCTCTTTGTTCAGGACATTGCTCAGCACGCCAATTTTGCCCAGATCATGCAAAATGGCTCCGATTCTGAGCTCCCGCAATTCTGCAAAACTGAGCCCCATTGCCTTGCCCAGACCCAGGGAAATCGCAGTGACCCGTTCAGAGTGGCCTGATGTATATAAATCATTGACTTCCATAGCCTTTACCATTACGAGGATGGTATTCAGATAGCTGTGCTCCAGCTTGGATCTGGCGTCCAAAAGCTCAGCCGTGCGCTCCAGCACCAGAATTTTCAGATTATTTTCGCATTCGCTGTTCCTCACACGGAGTTGATAGGTTTCCAGTGCTTGCCGCACCGTGAGGATGAGATCGCTGATGTTAAAGGGTTTATTCAGGAATTCATAGACTCCCAGATGGATGGCGCTGCGCATGATTTCTGCATCGGTATAAGCGGTAATCAGGACCACAGGGATTTTGTTATCATGTTCGCGCACCGCTTTGAGAATATCAAGCCCGCTAAATTTCCCCATTTGTACATCGCTGATCACAGTGGCAAAGTCATTTTCATAGATCATTTGCAGCGCCTTTTCAGGATCGCTCACGGCGGCAACCGTATACGCCTTCTCCTGTTGCAGACTCAGGCGAATGCAATCCAGGATGGCAAGATCATCGTCTATCACCAGTACGCGCGGCTTTTCTTTTTCCATAGCTTATTAAAGAGGGATCTCCTCCCAAAAGTCATTCTCCAGAATCAAATCCGGGGAGTTATTTGCCACTTTATTCACTGCCGGACTCACGCGATGGCAGGAAAGCATGTCGTCCGGGGCGGGAAGTAAAAGCTCCCGCACTAAACGGGTGTCATGCAAATTTGGGTCCAAATAGGGATCAATTCCTCCGTTATGGATGATTACCGGCATCCGGTGATGCAGCTTTTGCATAAAAGCGTTGGCTGCGGTAGTGACGATGCTCAGTGTGGGTAGAAAACTGCCATCGTCCCCCTGCCAGACATCATAAATAGCTGCCAGATATAGCAGTGAGCCTTCGGCAGGATAGATGTAGTACGGGGTCTTTTGCGGAGTTTTCCATTCATAAAAGCCATTGACGGGCACTAAGGCACGGCGCCGGATAAAAGAAGCTTTGAAAGAAGGCTTTTCGGTGATGGTTTCAGAGCGGACGTTGATGAGTGCTGTTTTGGGGATTTCTTTCATCCAGGAAGGAATCAGGCCCCAACGGAAATAACCATTGTAGCGCAATTCGGCCTTGCTCACTATCGCCATCACTGGCTGCGTGGGAGCTACATTGTAAGATATGGTGAGCTGCTCAGAGGTGATCTGCGCTTTTAATTCGCGCTCCAGCTGCT
>CAXZAB010000202.1:0-4444 GCA_964293715.1 uncultured bacterium
ATAGCGGTATTGTGGGTATTATTTGCTTCGAATCCTTCGGTGAAGGGAAGGGTATGTACGGTAATATCTGCCATGGTGGTGAAGCTGAATACCTCACTGGGAGCACTTTCACCAGCGTTATTGTTGGCAGTTACCTTCCAGTAATAGGTGGTATTCCAGTTCAACGGGGTGGCAGGAATGTAGCTGGTTTCAGCGCTGGTGCCAAACAGGGTGCTGCCGTCTACGGTATCCAGATAGACATTGTATCCGGCAGGTACGCCACCTGTATTAGCTGCAGTCCAGGTGAGTTCCGGAACGATGCTCTGGTTCACCGCGGCATTAACTGGAGCGGTAAGCGTGGGAGCATCAGGAAGATTAGGGGTGATTTCGGGGCCTACTACGTGGTCCACATAAATGCTTCCGGTAGTTGTTTGAACTGGGGTTTGGAAGCCGAAGTAGTAGCTGGAACCGGCCAGGCTGCTGAGGTCGATACTTGAGTGGTACCAGATACCAGTAGCAGCGAAAGTTACGTCTGCGCCTACCTGAGTCCAGGTTTCACGGTCAGCAGAATAAACTATCTGTAAGATTTGCGAAGTGTTTGTAGCACGGCTGTAGAAATCCAGCGTGCTGGTCCCAATGAGATCAAGCATCGGGGTTGAAAGCACGTACACATTACTGGTAGAAGTGAACTTATAAGCAGAAGCATCACCCTCGAATTTCGGGGTTGACGTACTGCGGGTCCAGTTTCCGGCACTGCCGTTTTCCCATCCGACAGGAGGGAAAGTAGTGGATTCAAATCCTTCTGCTATCTGGGTATTTGTAGGGGTATTGAAAGTCCAGACAGGACAGGTGGGGTCTGAGCCAAAGGCATTTATGGGCAGTACTTGCCAATGATACAATTGGCCGTAGCTCAGATCGGTGGTTTGATAGTGCGTGTCTGCACCTTCATAGACCACATCAGCTTCGGTGAAGGCGCCGCCTTCGTTCAAATACACTTTGTAGCTGCTGGCAGGTTCACCGGCAACACTGGGATTCCACTTCAGGATGGGATTAATGAGCGCAGTGCTCTCATCCAAAGGCCAGGATACTGTAGCCGGCTCTGGAGCCACGGGCTCGGGGAAATCGATAGAGATGTCGTCGATAGAGACGTACCAGGGGGCAGTGGTTATCGTAGCGAGGATACCCAAATAATGGATACCGCTGGTCGCAGGAGTAAAGGTCCCGCCCAATCTTTGGTATTCGCCATCCACTAAACCTGTGGCAGCCAGAATTGTTTCTGTCATGCCGGCTGCGCTGGCCTCGGAACCATAACTGATGGTGAGGGTGGCATTAGCGGCAGTAGCGGTATTCTGTCTGGCCCATACGGTAGCCCGGTAAACAGTTCCTGCCTGCAATTGTACAGGCTTGAACATCCAGCGGGTGTTACCATAGCGCAGATAGGCATTCCAATCTCCGCTTTTGGGCTCGCGGTTGTAGGAGGTTTCAGAATCGTTTGCAGTCCATTCATAGGTGCCTGCAACTTCTTCCTGAGTCCAGCCAAAAACAGCGGTGTTATTAGTATTGTCTGTTTCAAAACCCTCATGCCAGGGGATGTCGTAGACTATAGGATCGACACAGAAACCGCTGAGAGGAACATTGGTTACGCTGCGGTTATCGTTTATCACTACGTTGCCGGTGAGGGCGCCTGCGGTCAGAGGAGCGAAGTTCACCGTGAAGTTGGCGCTTACGCCGGAAGCCAAAGATACCGCAGTAAAGGCTTCAGCCAGAGCAAAGCCCTCGCCGGTAACGCTTATACTGCTTACATCCAGCGTGCCTGAACCGGTATTGGTGAGGCTGAATTGTTTGGGGGTCACAGTATTGATATACTTGGAACCAAAATCCCAGGCTTCCGGACTTACGGAAAGAAGCGGGGCGGTAGGCAGGTCGCCAAATTGCATTCTGATATTGGCGATACCGTAAACACGCGTACCCGTAACAGGTGATTCGGGGTTAGGATTCGTACTATCATTCTGTATGCGTAGCCCTCTGTAATCAGTAGTACCGGTGCCAAAGAACTTTCCAGAGTTGCCTGCATTGCCGGGAGTTGTCTCATGGACGGCTATTACAAGGTTGTCTGTGTTATTGTAAACAAAGGGCATGGTAAGGACGATTTCAATCCAGCCATCCTCGGCGGACAGACCAATTTCGCCATCAAAGACTTGGGTCAAACCCGCAAAGGGAACCCAATCTGAGGTGCTGGTAAATTCAGTCTGAGCCGTGTGGCCCATATAAATAGTCCAGTCTTTACATTCATTTCCTGCGGCAAGACCGTTCCAGTGATAAAACAGCCTTTCTATCCGCTGGCCGGATATATCTATCTCATTTTGTAGATACAGAGTCTGCGAATAGTTATAACCGTAATAAGGATTTATGGGCAGGTTTAGATTGGTCGCTGTACCGTCTCCAATCATCGCCAAACCTTCGGGAACTGTGCTGAAGCTCCATATCGGACAACCGGTAGCAGAGCCATTGGCATTGTAGGGAACTATCTGCCAGTAATAAGTGGCGCCACGGTTCAAGCTGGCGGGGTCATAGGTGAACACATTTCCCAGATCCGTGTTGTTTGCGATATTTGTGGGGGGATTGTCGGTTCCAAAAAACAATTTGTAGCCTGTGGGAGCACCACCACCACTACCCCAATTCAGGGTAGCACCAGTTGACACGTTTATAGCCTCATTAGCAGGGCTATTAAGAACTGCAGGATTAGGGGCCGTATCGATTGTATAAGTGCTATAGTTAATAGTTACATTCGGGCGGTTTGCTGCGGTACTGCCAGTCCCTGTGGGAGGGTTTTGATCAGCATTCCAGGTAAGATGAGTTCCGGGGAACGAGGTAGAATAGATTCCGCCTCCGCCAGAGCTACCGCCAGCAGCGCTGGCACCGCCTCCACCAAAGTTCCTTTCAACCAGGATCATCAGGTTGTCGCCCTGATCCACATCAAAGGTGTTATTAAGGGTAAACAGATTCCAATCACCAGCTGCAAGTCCCGTCAGGGTCTGATCATAGAGCAAGACTGCGCCGGCGATCATATTGCCCCAGGTGTCTGTGGTCAAGGTGCTGGCGCTGGTGGTTTTCATATATATTTTTGTGGGCACGTCTGCTGTCGTAGCAATGCTGGAATACCATGAGACCGCAGAAATTCTGGTGTTTTGTGCACCTATCTCTGTGGCTGTGTATAAGGCAGCGCTACGCTCGTAACCATAAAAAGCTCCCAATGGGAAGCGTTGGGTGGAAGTTCCGTCGCCGATTACTACTTCCGCGGCAAACAGTCCCAGCGTTAGAGCCAGGATACTTATGAGTAGAATAAACTTCTTCATACAGAATACTCCTTTATGTAGATGTACTTCTTTCGAAGGATTAGGTTGTTTTGAAGGTGGCAAACAGCCCTCCTAAGCACATTTTTACAAGCACTTGGGCGGTCTGGCACGTTTGATTTCGATGGTTGTTTGAGAGCCAGTTCAAAGAAGAACTGCCTTACATAGAAATGGATTTGCCGGCCGGGATGACCGCAATCCTCCTGATTTTGAAGCGTGAAAGACAAAGCGAAGCATCTTTGGACACATATATCCCGCAGTTTTGATAATAATATACGAAGATTATTACTCAGAGTGCAGATTAGATAATGCCGATTGGTGCTTCGGAATAAGAATGGTAGGTTTCGTCTGAATTTGAGAGGGAAAATGAGCAAAGCTGTCCTGTATGCGTTTGCGGGCTGTTGGCAAATATGCCCGAAACATCCATCAGGTAATGCGTTAGAGGCGTGCAGGACACGCTCAAAAAAAAGCATGGACTCTCCTTAAGTTTGTTTCAGTTAAAATCCTCTTGCTCCTAAAATATAAATCCTGGACTTAAGGCCGCTACCTGCGGCTCAGTCCCGGGTATCTTGTGGAGCAGGCTGCCCCAAGGACAGATAAACTCCACTCAAGGACAGCTTATGTTTTGCCAAATGTTTGTCAAGATGAAATTGCAGTATTTGTGTTTCGTGCAATGTAAAAATATTGCACACATTCGAATGCTTGCATCATTGAGTCTGAGCTAAATCCTCAGTTAATAGGGTAAACGGTACCTTACAATATTTTCATACCCCTCTTCCAATTAAGTGGATGAAACCTGCTTTGGAAACTGATATCAAATAAATCTCTGGCAAGACCTGGATTCTCGCGGCAGAACTAAAGCCTTGCTCTACTGGCAGGTTACACGCTGCGGGCCGATAAAAGCTTTATCAAAGCAAAACCCCGGACGAAGCCGGGGTTTTGTATGTTATTGTGGCAGACAATCTGCCAGTAGATTTATTCCATTAACATCATTTTACGGGTGTTGCTGTAGCTTCCGGCGGTGAAACGGTAGAGGTAAAGACCGCTGGAGAGCGGGTTTCCCTTGTCGTCACAAGCGTTGAATACTACACGGTAGCGCCCTGATGCCTGAT
>CAXZAB010000203.1:0-4417 GCA_964293715.1 uncultured bacterium
CCGATGTGATTATGACGCATCTGCATTTTGACCATGCCGGTGGCATTGTTACGAGCCTGGGCTCTGAAGATATTCTCACTTTTCCCAAGGCCAAATACTGGATTCAGAAGGACGAATGGGAGATGGCACAAGCTCCCGATAGCACAAACCGCGCCGCTTATGCCTTTGAGCATCAGCTTTCTTTGTTGGCAGATAAGGGCAAGATCGAGCTTATCGAAGGTGAGGTCCAGATCGCAGAGGGAGTCACTTGTGTGAAGACTGGTGGCCATAGTGTGGGTAGCCAATTTGTGCAGATTGACAGCCCTGAAGGTTTTTACATCTACGCCGGAGATATTATCCCCACGAGGTTTCACACTTCCTTGGCGGTTACTTCTGCCTATGATGTTTGTAGAAGCGATACCGTGGCAGGCAAGAAATTGATTTATGACCGGCTCAAAGAAAAAGGCGGTATTCTGTTTTTGAATCATGATACCAGCTTTTGGGAGATACCCATCTCAGAACTCAGAGTATAAGTTCATAGAAAAGGCGGAGTGCAATCTCCGCCTTTTCTTACTTTGTAAATATAATACAATCAGCCCATTGTATCTCTTCTGTAAACTCGTGTCTGGAGCCTTAGGCTTTATTCGTAACGGCAGATATAGGCAGTCTGCTGTTCGGCTTTCACCCCGAATTTCTGGTTTGCTTCCACGATGAAAGTTTCTGGGGCTTTATAGTATTCCCATTCCTGGCTTTTGGGCAGTTTCACGATCAAGACGCCGCTGACCACCGTCATATGTTCTTTGCTGCTGGTGGAAAATTCATACTCTCCCACATCCATCACACCAATGGTCAAGTCTCCATGAGCATTTTTCAAGGCAATGGATTTTACTTTCCCCTCGAAATATTCGTTTGTTTTTAACATCGTTTTCTCCTTTAAGGCATATTTTTTCTAAATTGACAAATCCATAATAGCTTTTATCATCTGAAAGTGCATTTCGGGATCAATGAAGTTCACTTCGCTGGGATCAAAATGCAACGGGTCAAAATCTTCATCCATCGATTCCAGAACATCCTCATATTCGCTATCACTGGGGTCTGCCAATATCCTTAGCTTGTCGTAATAACCCCAGATACTGCCACTATCCTCGGGGGGGCAAGCCATCTTTCCAGCCAGACAGAGAGGGTATTTTTTCTGGGAATCTCTGGGTAGTATCTTTTCCAAGGTAATCAGATGTTCCCAGTTATCTCCGAAGTCATATGTATACATAATCTTGTCTTTTTCTTTTTTGAAATACTTCTTGATCTTCACCTTGGTGCCATGTAGATATTCGTTTTCTTCAGGAAGGCCAATCTCAAGCCCATAAAGTGAAGACCTATCTTCTATAGCAAATGAATGCAAATGAAGCCCAGACCATCCCATGGCATCTATAATGGCTGCATGCAGATCCCAGAAACTATAGTTTTCAGGAACCTGTATCCTGCGCCATATTCTGGGTTTGCTCTTCCGCAAGATAATCTTGAATTGGTAGACATTGTTAAAATTTACTGGCATGATTAGCTCCTTGAATCTTTGATTACTTGCAGTCTTTTTTGTTATTGCCCTGCTGTCAATAATTATCTGCAAGCGGCACAGAAATTATTGGGATTGCTAAATAGATGAGATTATATCACAATGATTTATCTCGCCCTATTTTCCAAGGGGAATACCATCTTATGTAGCCAAATATGCTTAGAGGATTTGATCAGTTTCCAATTTAGCCGGATTGCGCCGGATAGATTCCCCTTGACTCTTTGCCAAGAGCTATGTTTGATGGTTATTCATAACTAATTGAAAATATCAGATGATATTTGAAGAGGATAATGATGAGAAATTTTATCTTATGTCTTTTGGCTATTTGCCTGATCCCCCTGTATGCCTTTCACAGCGAGCCCTTTCCTTTGGGCACTTATTCATATTTGCATAACGACAATCGTTTTTATTCTGAGCATCGTGATGAAATGATCGCTTATATGCAGGATCTGGGTTTTAATATAAACATAATACAAACTACCAATAGTGAAAGCGATCTCAGTTCATTACTGCAGGCTCTGGACCGGGCAAAAATAGACGCAGTGCTCACTGACAAGCAGTGGAGCAACGACCCCAAAGACCCTCGCCGTTTTAGCGTAGTAGCTCTGTCCACAAGTAATTATCAACGCTTTGAGGCAGAATTTACCGACAGTCGCGAAGTGAAAAAAGGCGATAATCTGGAACCCCGGTTCTGGTATGGAAACAGCAATGTTACCAAGCGAACCGGCCGGGTGATCCAAGACCCCCAAGCCTCTTATGAGCATGCCTGGCAGGTGAAAAGAGAGGAAGATGAGGCAGGCTGGGCTTACACTGATATCAATATGCGCTGGCCGGACCGCAAGGGAAATACAGTAAAACTTTATGATGAGATACGTTTTCATAAAAGGCACCTGGAAACCAAGAGTGATAAGGATTCACTCTATCTTATTTACCGGATAAAGATTTCAAATCTTGCTCCCAATGTAGCCGATAATACCCCCCTTCTGAGTTTTCAGCTTTATGCCCATCTGGGTGGCAAACATGAATTTGCCGAAAAAACCATCGCTACCAGTAGTGTAGAAGGCAAAAATGAAGAGCGCACATATTTCACTCTTGCCGATTTCAAAGCCCTGGGCAGCCCTGAAGGTTATATCGATCTGCCTTTTACCATCAGCTACAACGATCTCAGAGCCAGTGGCATCATGACTGATGATGTGGACAACAATCCCGAAACCCCAGCTCACTGGTGGTGGTATATCTTCCGTCATTTTGCCCCGGGTCTGTACTGGCATGGAAACTGCGATCTCAGCTTGGATTACATCGATATAGAAGATGAGATTCATCGGGATCTGCGGCAGAATTACGCTTTCTATAAAAAAGGTATCAATGACCGGCTCAGAGCCCACCGTGCCTTGGACGGCGGTAATGTGATCCGCTATACATACGGCATGGACGAACCTTTTCAGACCCATCTTTCCTCTTTCAACCTTATTCAAAGCATGATCGAAAAGGACAATCCTCCACTTTGCTCTGCTACCTATGACGTTTACCACCGGGAGTTTAAGCTGGATAATAAAGACAATTGGTGGAACTTTGCCGATTTGAGCAGAGAAATCGCCCAGCCCAAAATAATGATGCCGGATATCTATCCCATCGCACCTGGCATACTATATGAGCCGGATGCGGGTGAAAACTTTTATCAAAATGTCTTGGATCAGCGTCTGCTCAAGGGCTATAGGGAAAGCAAGCACTATGTTTCCCAGGATACTGAACGTAAGTTTTATCCCATAGTCCAGGTTTTTGGGAATTGGGGCGGTTCGCGCTGGCGGTCTTGGATTTTGCCTCCTGGGGCCACGCAAAAGACTTTGCTGTTTCTGCCCTTATGCTATGGTGCCCATGGCTTGTATCAATATCAATTGCAGGGTTTTATAGATTCCTCTGCCGCTGGTAATTACGCCCCCGTGACTGCAATAGATTACGACGAGAACAAGAAAATAGATTATATATATGATGTGGTGAAAGAGGTTAACCACCGCCTTTTGAGCCTTGGCACAGAGTTGCTTGCTTGGGATTGGTTGGGAGCCACCACTGCCATGACGTACAGCAATTATCCCGAGCTGGATTATGCCGGTAGCGGCATTCGTAAATTGCGAGTGGTAGAGGCTTGTAACGGTAGCTATGAAGGCTATATCGAAGCCGGTCTTTATGCCAAAGATTCGAGCGATTATGCCATCTTTGTGGTAAACCGCCGCAGCAATGAATTCCACCCCAACGAAAAATATGCCACTCCGGATTTTGTCTCTCCTGAAGATTATCCAAAAGCCTATACCGAATGTGACCCGCAGACATTCAAAGTCACCTTTGATCGCAGCATCAAACACCCGGCACTTTTGGACCTGGAGACAGAAGAGCTCTATAAAGCCAGACGGCGCCGGGTCAAAATCCAAATACCGGCAGGAGAAGCCAAACTGCTCAAAGTGGTGGATTGGAAAGCCTTGAAGGATCAAAAATAGACTGTTCTGAAGTTCTGTAGCCCAATCTCTGGAGCTAAGTACAGCCAAGTCTTTTTTGTGTCGACCGGCTCCAAGAAGCTATGCAGGATCAGCAGACACGGCTTGCTCTTTTCCCGGACTTGCTTCTAACATGTTTTTAACTCGAATTGACTCGAATATCTGAGTGAACTCGAGTTCAAAACACGTTAAAACCGAATTTGGCAAAAGGGTAAGGACTGAGACTTAGCTTATGGTTTTATCCCTGGAGCTTTGTTGCATTGATTCTTTCAATACCGCTTATAGATTTTGATTATCTTCCAAGCTGCTAAACTTTTAAAAGTCTTGCATTAACTTTAAACGCATCTTGGGATCATCAAACTCCACTTCCTTGGGATCA
>CAXZAB010000204.1:0-4399 GCA_964293715.1 uncultured bacterium
TATCTTTAGCTATCTTATTGCCAGATAGAGGCTTGCACAAGTGAGAAATGTTAGTTTTATCAGGTGCAAGGTAATGGATGGCAATAAACAGAGAATATTAACCCAAAAAATATTGTCACACTAAGTTCATGGAGGAAAACATGAAAGCTATTGTTTTGTTTTGCCTGATGCTCTGTGCGGTTTTCGGGCTATTTGCAGAGTATGCACCTCAATCTATCTTGTTTAGTTCTTATGACGTTATTGAAACCATTACACACCATTCTGATTCGCTTTATTAGGATTGTGGATGGTTCAATGCTCTATCCGGTAAGCATTATATCCATTACCTTGAATCACTCTACGAGTATCAAGACAATGGAATTGACGTTTACTGCTATTACATCAAACACAAAGATGAAGCAAGCGTGGAGTCCATGATTGCGCTCTTTGAACCCGAAAACAAAGTAACCGTAGCGGTGACATATACCGCTCCATACCCAAAAAGAATTGAGGTAAGATGAAGAGATTCTCTATTATAATCATGCTGCTGATGCCCCTTGCTGTCTTTTGTATAACCAGGAATGTTGCCTTGGATGGAACCCAATCCTATATATCCATTCAGACGGCTATCAATGAAGCCCAAAGCGGGGATATGATCCTGGTTCATCCCGGAAGATATATGGAGAATATAGATATATCCGGTAAAAGTGATATCACCCTGGCATCGTTTGAATATACCACAGCCGATACCAGCTATATCAGTAGCACCATCATTGATGGCAGTGCTGGCAATACCTCCACTATCATCTGTTATGAATACACGAACAATTGCACGATCTCAGGCTTTTCGATAACGGGGGGTCAGGGATACGATTTTCATTCCGGGCAAGTTCCCTATCAGATTACCGGAGGCGGAATCATCATATACAAGAACAATTCGATAACAATCAAAAACTTGAATGTTTTTGGCAACCACGCCGCAAGCGGAGGTGGAATTAGTATCGGAGCTCCAAATTCGGTTCTCTTATCTGGAGTAAATATTTACAATAACTATGCCCGCTATTTGGGGGGAGGCATAGGTATGGGTAGCCATCCCACCAGCGGTGAGCCTAATCTGATCTTCAGTCAAATCAATCGTTGTAGTATCTATAACAATTTCGCAGAATGGGGAATGGATATTCATTGGCATTACACTCATGGCGGCACCCTGGATATATATCTGAAAAAGTTCACCGTTCCCCAGTGGGAAAAGTATTTTGCCGACTATTTTGATTACGGCCCCCACCCCAGTCCCTACACTGTATTTGATATTCAGGAAGCCTATCTGGAGCCGCTTGATGCAGATTTTTACGTAAGCCCGGATGGAGATGATGACAATGATGGCCTTGGTCCAGCCAGTCCGCTGAAAACCCCGGCTTTGGCCATGCAGAGGATCGCCTCCAATCCGCAAAACCCCAGAACCGTGCACCTAATGGCCGGTGAGCATCATAATCTCTTTGGGGGAGAATATCTTGCCATAGCCATCAAGGATTACACGAGCTTGCAGGGGGTATCGGAAAGTCAGAGCAGGATATATGCTGAAAATATGATAAGCGGCACCGCAGTAATCACGATGGGCACGGAACGCTATGGCATGAAGCTAAAGAATCTGTCCATTTCCACATCCAATGCTGCGGCTATATACTCTTGGGATGTCTTTGATTGTCTGCTTGAGAATGTTTGCATTGAGAATTGCACCGTAGATCATTATTTGTTTTTTTTCGGACAGGGCAAGAGCACCTATACCATGAAAAACATTACGATGCGTGGCAATACCAGCACTTACTCAAACTTCGGCCTGGCCCTCTCGGGCCGCATTATCACCCTGGACAAGATCACGATGATAGACAATCAGACTCCCAGTCTTCCAGTATCTGAATTCAACCAGAGATGCGGTGGCTTTGACATTAATATTTTTGATAAGCTGACTATTCGCAACAGCAAGTTTATCAATAATACCCATTATTCTGTGGATGGATTGGCCAATTTCCGGGTCTCGGGCTGGAGTAGGCCTTTTGTAGAGAAGGTCTTGTTTGAAAACTGCCTTTTTGCCTCTAACCATACTTATGGAGGAGCAAGAGACATTCGTTTAACTAAGTTAGCAGAGCTAAATATCGTTAATTGCACTTTCGCCAATAACGTCGGCACTTATCCTGATTTTCTTTTGACCGATACCTATTCTAACCGAATTGTCAACAGCATCTTCAGCAACAACAATGCTGCGTATGATATCGCAGCGGTGAATAACACAGTAATCGAAAACTGCCTTTTTTCGAAGACTAACAATATCTACAGAACCTACGATGGGCTGCCTTTGAACTGGGGCTTGGACAATATCATCGGGACCGATCCACTATTCAGCGGCACCGATCCTGCCCTGGCCAGTTCATACTGCCTTTTTTCGGATGAGATCAATGGTTATTCCCCGGCTATTGATGCAGGTACCACGGACCCTGCCATTCTTCCTTATGGCTATACTATACCTCAGTATGATGTCTTCGGTTTTACCCGCTTGTATGGAAATGGAATTGATATAGGTTGCTGTGAATCTCAGGGCTATACAGGTGTGGAAGAAGAAACAATCCCGGTAGTAGCTGAGCTGCAGCTATCAAATTATCCCAATCCCTTCAATCCCAGCACTACGATATCATATAGCGTGCCTGCAAATGCAGACATCCGGCTTGAGATCTACAATGCCAAAGGACAATTGGTCAATACCCTGGTTAATGAATACAAAGAGCAGGGCAAGTACCAGATTGTCTGGAGTGGAAAAGACAAAAACGGCAATCTGGTTTCGTCTGGAATATATTTCTCCCGCCTTGCGTCAGGTGGAAAATCCTCTACCCGCAAGATGCTGCTGGTGAAGTAGGATCATCCCTGCATAATCTGCGAAAAAGCTTGACTCAAAGCAAGTACTTGATAAAGGTGAGTCATGAAGAAAATCCTTTTTGCGGCACTGAACAGCAGTTGGAGTCAATCCAATCTGGCATTTTACTATTTGAGAGAAATGGTCCGGGATTTGGACTATGAAAGCATCCTGAAATCATACACCTTAAAAGAGCCACTGATGCAGGTGATGGATGATATTTATCTGCAGCAGGCCGAGATCATCTGCTTTTCGGCTTATATTTGGAACAGGCTCTTTTTGCAGGATCTGCATCGGGAACTGGGCAAAATCTTAGCGGAGGCTATCTTTGTGATAGGCGGGCCGGAAGCCGGGCATTTTAAGAATATCAGGAATACCATTGTGATCGAAGGTGCGGGAGAAGCGGCTTTTAGAGAGCTGGCTTTGCAGGACTTCTTGCTGCAAGATGGCGCTCAGCTTAGATCATACCCTCTGCCTCTGAACAAAGTTCCTTTCCCCTATCGGGAAGAAGATAAAGCCGATCTTGAAGATCATCTGGTCTATTACGAATGCTACCGGGGCTGTCCATATCACTGCGCTTATTGCCTTTCGGCCAATGACAACCGCAGCGAACCGAGATTTGAGCTGCCTAAGGACAAGGAGCTACTCTACCAGGAACTGGATGCAATCTGCCGGCTAAAGCCTCGCACCATAAAATTCATCGACCGCAGTTTCAACGTGCAAAAGAACCTGGCTCAGGCGATCTGGCAATATGCCATTGAGGCTGAAGAGGGTCAGGAATTTCACTTTGAGATCTATCCTGATCTCTTGGATGAGCAGGATCTCAAGATTATGGAGCAGGCCCCAGAGGGCAGAATCCGTTTTGAAATCGGGATTCAGAGTATAGATCCGCACGTTTTGGGAAATTGTGGCCGGAGTTCCGCTTGGGAGAAGAGTAAAGCCGCCTTGATCGCTTTAAAAGCAAGGACTAAGATCCGCATCCATGCAGACCTCATCGCTGGCTTGCCAGGAGAAGATTATGCTTCGGTGCTGCGCGGACTGGATGAGCTCTGCTCCACCGAACCAGCCGCTGTGCAATTGGGCAGCCTGAAAATCCTGCCCGATACGCCGATGCAGGAGATCGCCAAAAGCAGAAATTACCTCTGGTTGGATAATCCGCCCTATCAGGTGCTGGCTTCAGATGCGCTGTCTTTCGAGGAAATGGGTAGCTTGGACGATTTTGCCCATCTGCTGAGTCTGTATTGGAATAAAGAAGAATATCCTGAGCTCTGGCATGAGCTTTTGCAGAAATACCCTGCTTCACAGATTCTCAATGCTTTAAAAGATATACATATTGAGAACAATATGCCTTTGCACAGCATCTCCAAAAAACGGCGGGCTGAGGTGATGGAGGCTTTGTCAGATCGCTTGCTTTGAGGGGGGGGGTGCTGGATTGGATACGTCATGTGTTCAGTGAAACCTACAAGTTACAAGTTACAAGTTACAAGTTACAAGTTACAAGTTACAAGTTACAAG
>CAXZAB010000205.1:0-4397 GCA_964293715.1 uncultured bacterium
AAAACTCCAAGTACTGAACATGGCATCGATTAATGCTACAGCACTCTTTTTAAACAAATACATTTCGTCAATCCTTTCTATTGATTTAGATGAATACAAAAAAAGAGAGAATGCAGAGCCACTTGTACTGATAATTGGCACAAGAACATACTTGAATATTTTCCGCAGCAAATTAACCGACCTTGCAGATTATATGGAGCCCAGTCAAGGCATCATTGATAAGAATACTATGATCTGTGAAGCCTATCGCATTTTATTAGTAGAAGAAAATGCTAACATCGGGTGGAGATTATTACTATATCATGACCCGATAGATCCTCCAAGGGAACAAAAGAAGATACTCAAGGACTCTATTGGCAATGTTCCCCTGGTTGATCTAATACCAACGGAATATCAGCAAAAACACAGAACAATTATTGATCTAATTAGATTGCTAATCGGATCAACTGGATCAGAAAAGAAGTCAACGGAGCAATCACTGGAAAACACTGTTGGAAGCTCCTTTAAAGAACAGATAGTCAAGTACTTCTCAACTGAACAAAGTCAAGATCAATCTGCAGATAGCGAAAGCTTCTTTCCGATCCAAATGGTTACATACCAAGGATCTAAAGGCTTGGCAGCAGATTATGTCTTTCTTTTGGGAGTAAATAATGAAGATATCCCCAAAGACCCTGCTAATATAGAGGACTATGAGATATGTGAATTTATTGTCGGACTCACTAGGACGAAGAAAGAGTGTTATGTGCTCCCTATAAGAAATGTGTTTGGCAAGAAAAAGAGAGGAAGCACATTTCTGACGTGGATAACACCCAACCGAGTTAGTAATTCAAGATCACTATCCATTGATCAAGTAAGACAAATTTTTAGCAGATCCATGGCTGATTAGCAATAATACTGACATCACGCTCTAAACATCATTTATATAGCCCAGTTGTACCATTCAAGTGAGAACATAGCCCATCCCCCCATACCCTTTCAACCTTTTCTGATACATTGCCGCTAAAACTGGCACATTGCTATCCACATAGTCATAGATCACAACCTCAGTTTTGCCATCATGAGCTCGGTGTAGCCTTCCTGCGTACTGCTGAAGCACTCCCTTCCATGATATGGGCATCGTCAGGAACAAAGTATCTAACCTACTATCGTCAAAACCTTCACCGATATATTTCCCGGTTGAGATGATCACTCGTTCATCTTCCTCTGGTATGGAATGAAGCTTTTCCATCACTGCTTTGATCTGTTTCCTGCCCATGCCTCCCCGGAGGATAATAACGTGTTTAGAAAAACCCGCCAGCTTATTGGCAAAGAACTCCACATGCGCAGTTCTCTGGGTTAGCACCAAAGGGCTTCTACCGGCTGTTATTGCTGCGATTATATCATCCAGAATGATGTCGTTCCGCCTGGTATCTTCGATCAAGGCCTGATATATTTCGGTAATCTTAAAATCTGCTCCATTCTGAATTGTGGGCATTTGAAATTCTGTATAACGAGTTATCACCTTATGGCTGAATGACCTATACTGAATCAGGGATTTGGCATCGACTTTATAGCGAATCTGGCCACATTGCATATATACGATGGGGTGATGGCCGTCTTTGCGCAGGGGAGTTGCTGTCAGCCCATAAACATACTTGGCATTTGCTGTTTTCAAAACTTGTTCAAAGCTGAAAGCCGAGATATGATGACACTCATCCACAATAATCATCCCGTAATCTTTAACCAGTTCTTTCACCTCCCCTTTATGATTCAGGCTCTGGATAATGGCCACGTCGATCTTGCCTGTTCGTTTATCCCGTCCGGCTCCAATTTGCCCAAGCTCAGCTTCATTTAGAAAGTAGTTCAGCCTCTCCAGCCACTGTTCCATCAATTGTCTTCGATGTACGATGATTAGAGTATTGACATTCATCTGAGCTATCATCCAGATTGCCACAACCGTTTTCCCGAAGGCAGGTGCCGCCGATAAAATTCCGTTATCGTGCGTCAACATCGTTTTACCCGCCAGCAACTGTTCCGGTCTTAGTTCCCCAATAAAAGTAGCGTTTATTTTAATCCCTTCATTCCTCAGGTCTTGAATGGCTATCTGTATGCCCAGGTTATCAAAAAGCTTAGACAGATCATCCATACACCCCCGCGGGATGGCAAGGTGTCTGTCTGTTTCTGCACAGAGATTGATGATTCTGGGAATATTATAGATTGGCATTCGCATCGCTTGATAACGATAAAACTCGGGGTTTTGAAAGACAGCGAGCCTCATGATTCTGTTCATGAGTTTCTGTGTCAATCCAGCTTTTTCGATATAGATCATGTTGTTTAAGATAATTTGAACTTGTCGTGGCAAATCGGGAAATTCTTCAGTTTCGGTAACAATCGATTCCCAAGGTAAAGGTTCTTCAGTTTCCGTTAAAGAAGTTTGAGTGAGCCCAATCGCAGATTGGTTTGCAAGCAGTTCTGACAGCACTGTGCTGATCTTATTTTTGCTAATTTTCTTAATCTGATACAGATACGCCCATTGATCTTCAATCCTGTGTAGCTGATGATCGATGAACTCACTATTCCCATTCTCTCTTACTTTCTTTTGTAGAGGCAAGGCGATTAAGTTTCCAAAGCCACCCTTGGGCATTGTATCCTGATTTGGGAAAAGGCGGTCATATGAATCAAAACTGATTTGGTGGCGATCTTCCATCGCTTTGGTAAGAAGAGCGGTTCCCAACATACGTGCTTGAGCCGCAGTGATATATTCCTCAAAGAAGAGCCAAACATGAGCACCATTCCCAGATCTTGATTTCTCAATATAGGCAGGTGTTTGATATTTATCGCAGATCTCAAGCAGAGTTTTAACATCCTCTTGCCAGCTTTTTTTATCAAAATCAATGGTCAAAAACCAACAACTATCATCATCCAGTAGTGGGTAGATACCGATTACTATTTCTCCACTGAGGTGCCTGTAGATTTGCTTATCATCTAAAGGAATGAGTTTCCTGCTATCACAACTGGTACAAGGTATTTTCTTGTATTTACCGCACACTCCGAGTTTCCAATCATTATAGCATGCAGGCGAGTATCCTGATTTTCCATCCTTCCCTGTCCATCTGATCGCAAACACATCATCTCGCCCCTGAAACAAACTTTTAAAGAGAAACACTTTCTCTTCGGGGCTGGATAGATTGTTTATTGAAGCAGGCGTAGAATCAATTCTTTCTGCAAGCGCAACGTTAGGCATTTCATGTTCTGCGTTTACTGAGGTAGCAGTTGTATCTGAGTTTGATACTACTGCTTGATGATCACCTGCCACCAAGTCTCTCAAACGAGAGTTCTCTGCCTCTAATTCACTGATACGTTTTAACGCAATGTCGAGTTTTGCCTTAATGTCTTGGTGCTCGCTGTTCATATCATCCTCATGCTGGCAATTATGGGAAACTACGTATGGGTGTCAATCTCAAAATAGGAAACGTTAGATTTCATGACCTCTCCAAAATATGCCGATCCTAAAAGCATGCACATTCCCTGTCACAATTTGCAATTTTCGATGATCCAATTTGCAGATTTATTGTCACAAACACTCACAAATGGTCTTGTGAAGGATGCGCTACGATGCATAAGGATGGGACAGTTTGCAGATTTGCCTGCACAATTTGCAGTTTTCGTTGTGACATAAAAAAACAGGAGACTGTTCAACAAGTTTCGATTATTCTCCAATAACTTAGCTGATTCAATAGTCTAAAAAGTGGGCGAGCCACCCTTCCTGCAATCCATTCCTCAGAATTGACATGGCGCCTTTGGATAGTTTATCATGCAAGACACAGCATTTTTGTCGTCCAGTATTATACGTTCAAATACGAGCTTGTGAGATGCCCTAATATGAACAATAATTATAGTTAATAATATACGTAATTATCTTTTGCAAATATCCTATCTGTGCTTTTTTGTGCCCAAATTATAGTATTTCGAGCTGTCAAAACGAGTAAAAAAGCAAGAGATTTCCAGGATGTTTACGTGAACAGGGATGATGATTAAATCAAAGTAAAAGTGAATGTTCCGGTGTCGTTAGATAGCAAATCTTATTGGATCCTTTCTCCCTCACCAAATGGCGTTGATCATATCTTTATCTACCCTTAATCAAGCGTTAATCCTTAACGCTTGATTAAGGGTAGATAGATATGTGATCAAGTTTCTCAAATGAGAAAGGACCCAAGAATGCTGGTTTATCCGCAGGATGAAAAAGACTCTCTTTCAAACTAAGCAGCTAAACCCGTGCATCCCAAGTTGATGTCTAAAATAGCGTCCCGTTCTCGCTTTTCAGGTATTATGCCTGGATAATACGGATTGGAATAGGCTTTGGCCACTTATTCACCTTAAAGTGTAAAGAAAGTAGCGTGACTTGGGGAGAGGAATTG
>CAXZAB010000206.1:0-4363 GCA_964293715.1 uncultured bacterium
AAAGGGATCGCCAAATATCCGGCAGAAATCGTCGTAATATGAATCCCGTCACCACCAAGTATGAACGGATCTGCTTTGATAAACAGTTTGTCCGTTTAGCGCAGCGTGAATCCGCCATGGCCAGCTTTATCCATCCCGGGCATCCTTTGATGATGGCGGTGATAGACCTGATTTTGGAAATCCATCGCAATAAACTGAAACAAGGCTCTGTGATGCTCGCTCCTAATGATGAGGGTATCTTGCCCAAGGCCATGCTGATTATCGACCACTCTATCAAAGAAGGCCATAATCGCGATAGATCTGTATCACGGCGGATGCAGTTTGTGGAAATAAGTCCCGCCGGTGAGATCAATAATGCTGGATGGGCTCCCCATCTTGATCTGGAACCAATTTCAGAGGCTGATTTTAAGCTTGTGGAAGGCATCCTATCCGAAGCATGGCTCTCTGAGCAATTGGAAGCCAGGGCTCTGGCTTTTGCCACTGCTCAGCTTGCTCCAGAGCACTTTAAAGAAGTGAATGATCGCAGGGAACAGCATATAAGTAAGACCCTTGAGGCTGTGCACCAAAGACTGATCAAAGAGATAGACTTTTGGTCGGATCGCAAAATCAAGCTTCAAGAAGATTTGGCTGCCGGCAAGAAAACCCGGCTGAGTATAGACAATGTGAATCGCAGCATAGATGAGCTTACCCAGCGCTTGGAATCCAGAAGCAAAGAACTGAAGGCGATGCGGCATATAGTATCTGAGACACCTCATATCATCGGAGGAGCTCTGGTAATCCCGGCAGGTTTGATAGCCAAAGCCAAAGGGGAGAACACCTGGTCTGCCGATGCAGAAGCACGCAAACGCATTGAACAGATAGCCATGCGAGCGGTGATGCACTATGAACAGACTCTGGGCTGCGAAGTGATTGATGTCTCAGCCAGCAATTGTGGATGGGATATTACCAGTATCCCACCTATGGCGGATGGCAAATTACCGGAGACAAAACACATCGAAGTAAAGGGCAGAGCCAAAGGTCAATCTACCATAACGGTTACCCGCAATGAAGTGCTCTATGGCTTGAATCAGGCGGATAAGTTTATCCTGGCCATTGTGATCGTGGATGGTGAAAACTACGAGGGGCCTTATTACATTCGTAAGCCCTTTACGAAGGAACCGGATTGGGCCGTGACCAGTATCAATCTGGATATCAAAGAACTTTTAAGCAAGGCAGGTAAAAATGATCAAGCTTGACGAACTCAATGAACTATTGGCTGATATCGAATCTGATCGGGTAGAGCGAACAATCTCTACGAAAAACACAGATAAATTTGCCGAGGCAATTTGTGCATTTTCCAATGATTTGCCCAATCACCAAAAACCAGGTTTCTTGATCATTGGTGCAGATGATAAGGGAAAAGTGTGTTCGGTATCCATCACAGACCAATTGCTCCAAAACCTTGCCGACCTCAGACAGGCTGGGAATATTTTGCCTATACCCATTATGGCTGTGTACAAGTTCAGCCATCCCGATGGAGAACTTGCGATCATCGAAGTTCAGCCTTCCCACATCCCTCCACTAAGATACAAAGGGAGGGTTTACATCCGGGTAGGGCCCAGAAAAGGCATCGCAACAAATGAAGAGGAGCGCATCCTCACAGAAAAGAGAGAATCGCACCCCCACAGTTTTGATGCGCATCCAGCCTATGCTGCCCAATTGGATGATTTGTCCTTAGCACAGTTCTTTGCGTATCGGGAAGCGGCCGTAGATAAAGCCATCGTTGAAGAAAACAACCGCTCTATTGAGTTCCAGCTTGCCTCATTGGGATTCTACGACTCCAAAAAAGCCTGCCCCACTTATGCTGGCTTGATCGCATTTGGGACCAATCCCCGCTTTTATTTACCAGGGAATTACCTGCAGTATCTCAGATTCCCAGGCTCGGAGATGAGTGATGTGCCCACAGATCAAAAAGAAATCTCCGGAGATTTACTGTCTGTATTGCGAGAATTGGATATCTTGATCTCGGCCAATATAGTTACGAGCTTAGTCAATATATCTCCGACCCAGGAAAAGCAAGTGTATGATTATCCCATTGTTGCCCTCAGAGAGCTCATCTACAACGCGGTCATGCATCGGGATTATCAGTCTAACGCCCCTATCCGATTCTCCTGGTTCTCGGATCGGATCGAGATTCAAAATCCCGGAGGTTTATACGGGAATGTGGAGCTCAAGACCCTGGGCACTATAAACGATTACCGGAATCCCACTATCGCAGACGTAATGAAAACCTTGGGCTATGTAAATAAATTTGGCTATGGTATTCAACGTGCCAAAACCGAGCTCAGTAAAAATGGGAATCCTCCTCCCGAGTTTTCCACCCCATCAGATAACAAGGTATTTGCCGCTGTGATCAAAAAGAGGGCGCTATGAAAAGTGTAGCTTTTTTCAACAATAAAGGTGGAGTGGGGAAAACCACTTTAGTTTACCATCTGGCCTGGATGTTTGCGGATAAAGGGATATCTACCTTAGCCGTGGACTTGGACCCGCAAGCAAATCTTACTGCGATGTTTCTCACTGAAGATAGAATTGAAGAGATCTGGCCAGACGGCGATCACCCTGACACAATATACGGAGCGATTAGCCCAATCTTGCGTGGGACCGGCGACATTGCCGATCCACACATAGAGAGTATTACAGATAGGCTTTCTTTACTTCCTGGTGATCTTGCCTTATCCAGCTTTGAAGACAAATTATCCGATGCCTGGCCACGTTGTCACAACCAGGATGAGGCTGCCTTTCGCACCATATCAGCCTTCTACCGGCTGATAAAAAGAGCTTCCGACACACAAGATGCGCAAGTGGTCTTGATTGACGTGGGGCCCAATCTGGGTGCGATCAATAGGAGCAGTCTCATCGCTGTTGATCAAATTGTCCTCCCTTTAGCTCCGGATTTATTCTCCTTGCAGGGTTTGAAGAACCTGGGTCCTACCTTGCGAACTTGGCGTAGCATCTGGCAAGAGCTACTAAAAAAAGCCCCTCACAATCAAGAATTGATCCTGCCGGAAGGCAAAATGCAGCCCACCGGATATGTGGTGCTGCAACATGGCGTTCGGGACAGCAGGCCAGTAGTAGCTTACATGAAATGGATGAATAGAATCCCGCAGGTGTTCAGGAACTCAGTATTAGATGATTTCAGCTCAGTGATCCCAAGCGTAGAGAAGGACGTCTATAATCTCTCGGTGCTGAAGCACTATCGGAGCTTAATGCCCATGGCAATGGAAGCCAGAAAGCCTATGTTCTTCCTAAAATCGAGTGATGGAGCCTTTGGAGCTCACGTGGAAGCAGTAAGAGCATGCTATCGTGATTTCTTCGAGCTCGCCCAGGTTATTGCCAAAAACGCAGGAGTAGAAATTGAACAATAGCTGCATATCAGTTAATTCCACACTCATTGAACCACTCCCAAAGATAATGGGGTCAGTGACCCCAATATCCGATAGAACACTAAGAAGTATTATTTGCAAAGTTATATCGAATCTCAAATGCACAAGGAAATAGAATGATAGCATATAAAGTAAAAGCCCCCAAGAAACTCATTGAAGTAGCGCTTCCGCTCAAAGAAATCAATGAAGCCTGTGTGCGTGAAAAGTCTATCCGGCATGGGCATCCCTCTACTTTGCATCTGTATTGGGCAAGACGCCCCTTGGCTGCTGCCAGAGCGGTGCTCTTTGCCCAGCTCGTCAATGATCCGGGCTGGGATGAAGAACTGAAGATCGGTTACAAGAGAAAAGCAGATGCGAACCGGGAACGTGAAAGGCTCTTCGGCATCATCAGAGAACTGGTAAAGTGGGAAAACACCACTAATGAGCAGGTGCTAAACCAAGCCCGAGCAGAAATAAAGAAAAGCTGGAAGGTAACTTGTGAGCTAAATAAAGACCATCCCGAAGCCGCAGAACTCTTTAATCCCGATAAACTACCGGCTTTTCATGATCCCTTTGCCGGAGGTGGCTCTATTCCCCTGGAAGCGCAAAGACTGGGTTTGGAAGCCTGGGCCAGCGACCTTAACCCTGTGGCAGTCCTGATCAATAAAGCGATGATTGAGATTCCACCTAAATTTGTGGGCCGACGTCCGATTGGGCCTATTCCCGCTCATGAAAAGCAAATTGATACCGGACAATATACCTGGCCTGGGGTCACTGGATTGGCAGAGGATGTGCGTCGTTACGGTCATTGGGTGAGAGAAGAGGCCTTTAAGCGGATTGGACATCTTTATCCGCCCATCGAAGTGACTGCGGAAATGGTGACAGAGCGGCCAGATTTAGCTCAATATCAAGGCGCAAAACTTACCGTGATTGCCTATATCTGGGCCCGGACGGTAAAAAGC
>CAXZAB010000207.1:0-4353 GCA_964293715.1 uncultured bacterium
CCTCTGCCATCCAGCTAAAGGCTTTTCCCAATCCCTTTTCCGAGCAGCTTACACTTCTGTTTAGCCTGAAGCAGCGGGGTCGCTTTACTTGCGAATTCTACAACATAAAAGGTCAAAAGGTCCGCAGCCTTGCAGAAGCACCTTATAATAGTGGAGATCATATGTTGATATGGGATGGCAGGGACAATAGCGGAAATCGGCTTAGCAGCGGTATTTACTTTATGCAAATGCATCTGGATGGCGAGCTTATCGCCACACGTAAAATGATTTTGACGAAGTAAAGACCTGTCGATACTGGCGTGCTATGTTCCTCTTCCCGTCATTCCAGCAGGGGCAAACATTCTTTCACAAGCTCTAAAGCCAGCGTTCTTTTACAACAAGCCCCATCTGCGGCAGAGCTGAGGGATTTACTCTGTGCATAAAGCTCTACAATCCTGACCTGCAGACGCGGAAACCGGAGAAATTGTGTATTCTGTATCCGAAGTATCGATACGCCACCCGGCTGCAGTAGGAATTGTGAAACCAGCTACCGCCCCGCATCACACGGTCCGTTCCACTATTGGCTCCTGTAGGATTGCTGCTTGGGCTGTTACTATAATATTGCGTGGAATACCAATCCCAACACCATTCAAAAACGTTGCCACTCATATCGTAAAGGCCAAGCGCATTGGGAGATCTGTCACCCACTGGATGAGAACAGCCTTCTGAGATTGTGTTATCCCAAGCCACGGCATAGCTTTCATCGGAGCCGCTATACAGATAATCGGGATAATTAGAGGCACCCCGGGCCGCATATTCCCATTCCGCTTCGGTAGGCAAACGGTAGCCATTGGCGCTCATGTCGTAAATGGCAGCATTCCAAGTCTCGTTATAGGCATAATCAGGCACCGTCCCCCAGTCTGCAGGATTGGTAGAGCCCAGAATCGTGTAAACCGGCGTGAAGCCCTCATCCATGCTTCTGAGATTGCAATACTTAATAGCCGAATACCAATTAACGTTATACACTGGATAGTCATCTCCTACTCCATGCCCTAAGGCTGGATTAGAACCCATTATGGTCTGATATTCTGCTTGGGTCACCTCACATACACCCATATAAAAAGAATTCAGAATTACGTTGTGGGTAGGCAGCTCTTCGTCTTCTCCCACTCCTCTGGTATCGCCCATGATAAAGCTGCCGCCGGGGATATAGACCATCTGACCGGGAATTGAGCCAAATATATAGCTTGCGCCGGATATGCTGCTCGGAGTCCAGCCAGCTTTGAATGCCATTGCTTTGATGGTAGTTGTGCTGTTCACAGGAATCGGGTTGCTATAAACTGGTGAAAGTGAAGTAGGATCATTGCCATTGCTTGTATAGCGGATAGTGGCCCCACGGGTGGCGCAAGCGATGGATACATTCTGCGCACTGGAATAATGCCCACCCACAGGATCGAAAAAAGGAGTCGCTACTACCTGAGTACCCCCAAACGTATAGCTGGCAGAAGCTATATTGCTGGCAGTCCAGCCGTATTTGAAGGCCTTGGCTTTCACGGTGGTGGCAACGCTGATATTGATTGGGCCGCTGTAAACCGGCGAAGTATTGGTGGGGTTATTACCATCGGTGGTATAACAGATCGTGGCTCCAGGGGTGGCGCAAATGATGGATACATTTTGCGCACTGGGGTAATGCCCGCCCACAGGATCAAAAGCGGGCAGCGCTACAAGCTGTGGAGCACCGATAGTGTACGAGGCAGAAGCTATGCTGCTGTCGATCCAGCCGAACTTGAAAGCCTGGGCTTTCAGCATGGTGGTGCTGCTTATATTGACTGGGCCATCGTAAACTGTCGAATTGATGGTGGGATCATAACCATCTGTTGTATAACGGATTGTCGCTCCTTCTGTGGCACAAGTGATCAAGACATTCTGTACGTTTGCATAAGACCCGCCCACAGGATTGAACGTGGGCTTTGCTACGGGAAACATAATACCGATCGTGTAGGCAGCAGAAGCTATACTGCTGTCGGCCCAGCCGGATTTAAAGGCCTTGGCCTTCACAGTGGTACTGCTATTGATATTGATTGGGGCACCGTAAACTGTCGAACTGGAATCAGGATCACTGCCATCGGTAGTAAAACGGATTGTCGCCCCCTCTGTGACAGAGCTGATGGTTACATTCCGTGCCGTAAGGTACTCTCCGCCCGGAGGATCGAAGACAGGAGTCGCTACAGATCTGATGGTGTAAGCCGTAGAAGCAATGCTGCTATCGGTCCAACCAGACTTAAAAGCTTTGGCTTTCACGATGGCATCGCTGCTTATGTTGATTGGGCTACTGTAAACCTCGGAATTGTACGTAGGATCATTACCATCCGTGGTATAAAGAATCGTCGCTCCACTGGTGGCAGAGCTGATGGATACGCTCTGTGCTTCTGTATAAGCACCACCAGGAGGATTGAAGGTGGGCGCCGCCACCGTTTGCACATCCGGCTCGCTTGTCTTTTTACCGCAACTTGTGAGCGCAAGTAACAGCAGTGCCAGGATGAGGGTGATCGAAATATAATTCTTTCTTGGCATGGTATTCCTCCTTTTAGGATTACATATTATCAAGCTTGACTATGCGCCATATAGAGACTCTCTTATGGAGCAGATCGTATTCCAGGATAAACTTCCTAAACATCTATATCCCTGATTGAGTATGATTTTCTCTCGTTTAAAGAAGACAAGTAGCACAAAACACTAATATCCTGATCTGCAGACGCGGAAGCCGTTGTAGTCGCCGCTGATTCCCGGATAGACTATGCTGTCCCGATACGTGACCCGGCAGTTATTGATGCCGTAGTCCCAGTTCCCACCGCGGTTCACACGGCAACGTCCCCGATCGGGACCTGTAGGATTATTCTGTGAACTGCTGTTGTATTCAATGCCCCAGTCCCAACACCATTCACAGACGTTACCGCTCATATCGTAAAGACCAAGAGCATTAGGAGCTTTGCTGCCTACCGGATGTGAAGTATTGTCTGAGTTATAATAGTACCACCCCACCTCATCAATGTCGTCACTGCCGGAATAGAGATAGTCCGGATCATCAGTTCCTCCCCGGGCCGCATATTCCCATTCCGCCTCTGTAGGCAAACGGTAGCCATTGGCATACCAATCGCAGACAAGACTATCCCAGTATTGATTTGAATGGCCTTCAGGCACATCTCCCCAATCAGTTGGATTCGTAGAGCCGGAAAGGGAGTACACAGGCATCAAGCCCTCATTTATACTGCGTAGATTGCAATATTTGGTAGCTGCATACCAGTTAACGAAATATACAGGGTAGATGTCTCCTATTCCATGATATTGAGCGGGATTTGAGCCCATGACGGCCTCATATTCTGCCTGGGTAACTTCATATTTTCCCAAATGAAAAGAACTCAGGGTCACTGTATGGGCCGGATATTCAAGGACTGATCCTCCTCCTCTGGTATTGCCCATAGTAAAGGTCCCGCCGGGGATATGGACCATCTCACAGGGAGTCAGATCGATAGCATAGCTGGCGCTGGCTGTATTGCTCGGAGCCAAGCCCTCACTGTTCGGAGTCCAACTCTCTGCAAAGCCTTTTGCCTTGATGGTACTCGTGCTGCTCACCAGGATCGGGCTATCGTAAACTGCCGATCCGGGAGTGGGGTCATCGCCATTGGTGGTGTAGCGGATTGTCGCTTCACCGGTGCTGCAGCTGATGCTTACATTCTGTGCGCCAGAGTAAGAACCGCCCGGAGGATCGAAGGTAGGGGTAGCTACTGTCTCCGCGATATCGATCGCGTAAGTGACAGATGCTACGCTGCTGTCTGTCCAGCCGGATTTTGAAGCCCTGGCTTTCAGTGTGGTACTGCTGTTGATCTCGATCGGGCTATTATAGACTGCCGAACCGGGCAGGGGATCGCTGCCATCTGTGGTATAGCGGATTGTGGCTCCATCGGTAGCAGAGCTGATGGATACGCTCTGTGCGCTTGAATATTCGCCGCCATCAAGGTCAAAGGTGGGAGTCGCCACGATTTTCACCTCCGGCTTGGTTGTTTCCTTACTGCAGTTTGCAAGCACAAGTAACAACAGTGCCAGAATGGGGATGACCGAAAAATATCTTTTCATTATGTACCTCTTTTTTTTACTACTTCTTTATTAGGTTTACTCTATGCATAAAGCTCTACAATCCTGACCTGCAGACGCGGAAGCCGCAGTTGTTGAGACTTACACGCGGGAGGTTGGATTCTCGAAAGTCTATCCGATAACTGGAATAATGAGCATAGCTCCCGCCCCGTTTTACACGACCAACTCCATACCCGCCACTGGCTCCTGTCGGGTTACTGCTTGGGCTGTTAATATAATAGT
>CAXZAB010000208.1:0-4328 GCA_964293715.1 uncultured bacterium
GTTCTGTGAGAGGGATGATGTTAGGATCGCTTCCTAACATCACCCTACTCGATTATATCTTTTCGAAGGGTACGCTATCAGGGTGAATACGATCTGATGTATTTACTGAAATTTAAAAGAGTGTCACCTTTTTCCATATGTTATAGCTAATCCCCCATGGACAAGCGTATTGGCAGATTTGAGATACTATTTTGAGATACCCACTTCTTATCTATCTTACATAGCTTCAGTTGGTTTTTCATTCCTGAAAACTTGGGATCTTGCAGTGTTTTAACAAATTAATCTTGGCTTTAGCCTTAAAACCCATTATATTAAGGATATACATAAAATTAAAGGAGAAATTACCATGAAAAAAGGAATATTAGTTCTCGTCTCGTTACTCTTTGTTGTGGCAGCCTTTGCATTTGACCAAGGCACAATAAACCTTGGAGGCTCCGCTGCATTTGAATCCGTAAAAGCACATAAAGATGCTGATGCCATCACCGTATTTTATCTCAATCCGATTGTAGGTTATTTCGTGATGGATAATGTCAGCGCAGATCTGAATCTTAACATCATGAGCTACGATGGTGATACTGACCTCGGTATTGGTATCGGCGGTCGCTATTTTTATAATAACTTCTATGGCGGACTTCAGCTTGATTATATGTCTCAAGCTTGGGGCTCAAGCACCGTAACATCCATGTACCTTGTACCAAAGCTTGGTTACATGATGCCTTTGGCTGAAAACGTCTTTGTCGATCTGGGCCTGAAATACAAAATGGGCTTTGGCGACTACGGCGGAGATGGCGAGGGTAGTAACGAAGAATCCAATTTACATCTCGGTGTGGGTCTTCAAGTCTTCTTGTCAGACCTATTCTAAACGATTAATAATATGAAACATCAGCCCTCTCATCTGAGAGGGCTTTTCCTTATTGTCAAAGCAATATATATCTGGCTTTCCCCCATTTTTTACGAAAGCCTGATTATGACCTGGTCTTGGCATCTTATCAGAAATGTCGTCCCTACACGAATCAAATCCTTGTGTGGCTATCGTTTGCTATCGAAAATATTGTCTTCACATGACCTGTTTTTCGTGTTTTCGATCAGTTTTTGAATCTTTCTCCCTCTCTTTGGAGCATTGATCATTTATATATCTTCCCTTAATCAAGCGTTAATAATTAACGCTTGATTAAGGGAAGATTATTGGGTGATAGACTGTCCTTGACAGGCAAGAAGCTATGTCCACCCATTTTTTTACACCGGTGTTTCCAAGCCTGATTATGATTGATTATGACCTGGTCTTGGCTTCTTATCTGAAATATCGTCCCCTTGAATCAATGCCTTGTATGGCAATCGTTTGCTATCTGAATTATCATCCCTACAGGACTCGTTTTGATAAGGTATTGAACCGAAACTATGAGCCTTTATGCGCAAATTCAAAAAAAGGAATAAATAGACATGGATGAGAGCTAAGAGGCTATCTTCATAGCACTATGAATATGATACATAGATATTTTGGGGAACGCCTGAATATATGTTTGGAACAACCGAATATAGCGGATTATCTCAAGTTTTACTTGACAGAAACAATCTTATTGAGTTTAAGATGTTTAGTCATTTCACCAAGGAGTTTAGCCATGAAAAAAGTAACTTTGATCGTCCTCGCTCTTGTTGTTGTCTGCTCTGCTTTTGCCTTCACTAAAGGCACAAACTATCTGGGCGGCTCGGCTTCGTTTTCTTCAAGCAAAGAAAATTCAGATGCTGAAGCTTTAACGATCCTCACCCTTCGGCCTGAATTGGGAGTCTTTATCTTGGATAACAGTAGTTTAGACCTGATATTTAAGTTTGAGTCTCAAAGTCAAGGCGATCTTAGATTATCTGTCGTGGGCATAGGTATCGGTACGAAATACTATTGGAATAAGTTTTATGCTGGCATCGATTTTCAGCATCAATCCTCAAGTTTGATAACATCAGATTGGAAAAACAAATCTTCCACTTCCGCAATGTTTTTAGACCCCAAAGTGGGCTATCTGGCTCCTTTGATACCCCATGCCTATCTGGATCTGGGAGCGAGCTATTTGATGGGAATTGGACATTATGGGGGAGGTTCAAGCAAAGACAACGAAACCAGATACTTAAGTTTTCATATCGGGCTACAATTCCTTTTCAACGAATAGTCAGCCGTGGCGTAACCTCAGTGGACAAAGCCTTGAGTCCTTTTTTAGTCATAAAAAAGAGGCGCCCCGAAGACGCCTCGTAATGAGCGATATTTTTACTATACGTTAAGGCTTATCAGAGTGGGTCTTACTCTGCCGTGATTTTGAAAAATGCTTTTTCTTCTGCGGGATCCAAGAGGTAAGTGGTTCCGCTCGTGCTCTCGAAAAGCAGGTAATCCAGACCAGGATCACTCGCTTTATATATGTGATATACAGTGGCGTTGGGCACTGGATCCCAGCTCAATAGAGGCAGCCCCATGTTTTCATCTAAGGAGATGATGGGCGAGGGAGTCTCAAGCTGTTCAGAGGGTACACCAACGAAGAAGTCGTTCAGCATGAAGTCGTTATCATCGTTCAGCTCAAGGGAGCCGGAAAAGAAGGCAAAGCGCAGGTGTCCGGTATGACCGGTAAGCGGGATGGTGATGGTTTCACCATAGACAGGGATGTCGTGCAAGACATAGTCTGAGCCGCTGTTGTTGTATTCACGTACGATATTGGCAATTGACCAGCTAAAGCCATCGCCGATGAGGATGGCAAATTGATCGTCGGTATTGGTCTGCAAGGGCGGGGTGCCATCTGGGGTTTGATTAGTTTTTAATAGAGCGGCATCGATCTTTAGAACATAGTCCTCGGAAGGGATATTGAAGAGTGGGGAGATGAGATAGCCGCTGATAGGCCCCCAATTGTTGATGCACGCAGCTTTATCGTCCCCAGCGATATTGAGCCAATTCTTTTGCGCCCATCCGGTGGAGCCACTCACCCCCATATTGGAGGGGTCTGCCAGCGTGCCAGAGTAGGATTCCCATCCTGCGGGCAGGAAATCGCCATCAAAGCTTTCCAGATGTGGATAGGTGACGATGGCAGGGTCTGCCATGGTGGTAAAGCTCCAGATGGGGCAGTTCATGGCCGGAGCAATGTTATTTTGGGGGATTATCTTCCAATAGTAAGTGGTGTCATATTGCAAATACTCAGCAGGGTTATAGCTGGTAGCGGTAGTTACCAGAGCGCTTTCGAGATTGGAAGGAGGATTGTCTGTACCGAACCAGAGCAGATACTGATATGGTGAACCACCAGTGTGTTGCCAGCGCAACTGGGTATCGATCTGTACATCTATAGCCTCATGGACAGGAGCCAGTGCTACGGCAGGAGTGGGTGGCTCTGTAGGTGGAGTGCTAAACCAGATATCGGGGTGGTATTTCTTACGAGAACCGCTGCTGGTGGGAAAGGAGCTGCTGGCTGTTTTATAGGCCGAACTATAGTGAGCTGTATCAGAAGTCAGGAATTTGGGAGGTCCGCTGATTCTGCTGCCGTCATGATTTTCCCAGAGGATTTCCAGATTCCAGCCAGGGGTGGGGTCCCAGGTATAGGGCGTGTCCAATGTTATCTCCATCCATCCGGGCCCATTCCAGGAGACCGAGCCGGAGTAAACCAGGGTATGATTGACTGGGTTCTGGTAGGATGTGTTGGCTGCGCTATCATAGAAATAGCCCATATACACCTGTTGATTGTCCATTACGTAGTCAGTGGTTTCTGTATCCACATAAAAGGCGATTTTCTCGATGCTTTGGGCTGTGGTAAAGCCCGCGGCGGTCATTTCTGCATTGTTGTAGAAGAATTTGCTCCAGCCGTAATTCGCATAGCCATAGACTGGTAGCTGATTTGTATTGCCATCACCAGTGCCGATGATAAAATCGCCCGCACTGAGCAAGGTGATGCTGAGCAGGAGGCTAAAGACAAGGACGATAGTTCTTTTCATGGTTCTCTCCCTTATTTGATCATGGTTAGTTTGCGTGTTTCACGCGCAGTATCAGTTTGCAGGCGCAGATAATAGACTCCGCTGGCTACGGGGTTTCCGGCTTCATCTGTGCCGTCCCAGCTTACGGTGTGTGCTCCTGCGGTTTTACTTTCGTTGATTAGTGATTTTACTTTTTGTCCTCTGAGGTTATATATGTTCAAGGATACCTTTTCGGCCCTTGCTATATTGTAACGAACGGAGGTACTTGGGTTGAAGGGGTTCGGATAGATGCTGTCCAAGCCGCTGCTGATCACAGGAGCGAATGCATCGGAATTTGCGGTGGGGGTGATATTCCACCAGGACATCAGATCATTCATCCATTCCTGCTGATGGGC
>CAXZAB010000209.1:0-4327 GCA_964293715.1 uncultured bacterium
TATTGCGCAGCAGAAAATACGCAGGGCATACTGTTTCCGGTAAGGGCAATGGCCGCAAGGTCCGCGCTAAAGGGCTCTTCATAAAAAACGCTTTGCCCCCATGCAAAGATGGCAAAGACCAACAAAATGGTCACGAGGATTGCTCTCAGCAAGTATGTGTTCATGTTAGCTCCTAATTTACTCATTTAGCTTTTAATATCCAAAAAACCTGGCTTGATTCCCTGGAGAATCCAAGCTCGTTTCGAATATATTTCTATAAGGCAAGACCTGTATATTCCGTCCTGCCTGTCTAAACTAAGATCACTTTATCTGATGGCATTTATGCTGACAACACAGAGCTGCCCTCATTCTAACAGGGTAAACTGCACTCTATGAATTTTATAGAGTAAATCACAATTTATTGTAATGCATTATTCGTTCCAAACCTTTACCCTTATGCTCAAAGGTAATCCGTGGGCGCTCAATTGTTTGAAAACATTTTTATACCCTTGCTTTTTACAACTTTCCCACTGTCAGACACCCTGCTGCATTGTTTGAGCCTTGCTCATGCCTTCAATTTGCTTTCAATTTGTCTTCGACTCGAATTGACTTGAAAATCTGAGTCATCTCGAGTCGAAGACATGTGGAAAGCAAGTCGGGGAAAGGAGGACTAATTGAGAATGGAAAATGGAAAATGGAGAATTTTGGCGGGAATTGATAGTGGGAGGGGCGATACGCTAAAATGATAAAACCTACCCCTCGGTGTCCTCGGTTTTCTCGGTGGTAAAATAATCTGCGTAAATCCGCCCGATCCGCTAGATTTGCGTTCTATTGTTAAGATTCGCAAGAACGGCGTCTTGCGCTACGAAAAAACCCCGGCCGAAACCGGGGTTTTGTATTCTATTTCAGCAGCTCAGCTGCCGGTTGATTTATTCCATCAACATCATTTTGCGGGTGCTGTTGTATTTTCCGGCGGTGAAGCGATAGAGGTAGAGGCCGCTGGCAAGCGGGTTTCCTCTGTCGTCACGAGCGTCGAAGACTATACGGTAGCGTCCTGCAGCCTGATCTGAATTCACCAGACTACGTACCAATTGGCCTTTCACGTTGTACACGTTCAGACGAACGCTGGCTGCGTCCTTGAGGTCGTAATTGATGGTGGTTTCAGGGTTGAAGGGGTTGGGATAGTTGCCACGTAGGGCTGTTACGGTTACAGGCACAAGTTCATCTTCATTGGCGACAGGAGTCATCACGAAGTTCACTGTGGTCTGTTCGTTTGATACTACGGTGATGTTATCATAGGCGAGAGTCTTGAAATCTACAGCGGTAGCTGTGACTGTATAGACTCCGGCAGGAACGCTCATGCTGTAAGCACCGTTGCTGTTCGTAGTGGCGGTAAATCCACCTTCAGCGGTAACGGTAGCATTGGCGATGCCGTGGTCTTCCAGATCTTTCACAAGACCCACGATGACGCCATCCGCTTCCTCTTTTTCCAAAGGATTGGAGAAGGCGGGGTCAGACATTACATCGTTTGAGTACATGGCTTTTACAGCCCATTTGTAAGTACCTTCAGCAACGTCGGTCCAGCCCAGATCATCATAATCCAGGGTGGTGACCATTGCATCAGTGAGAGCTGTCCAGGCAGTTTCGTTAGCTTCATCAGCTGCCAGCAAACGGTACACCTTGTAGCCCATGGGGGCGCGGGTGATGTTTCTGGGAGCAGGATTTACTATTGTCTTCACAGGACTGGGGATGCCTGCAATGCGCTGTTCGAGGGGGCCCACTCTGTAGGCAGGAACATCAGAAGCGCTGCTTTGTTTGGCATCAAACACAGTGCGGATACGGGTGTCGCCCACGTAGAAATCGTCCACCATAAAGATGAAGCGATCATTGGATACACACTGGATTCCTACATAGACTTGTTGGCCGGCATAAGCACTGAGGTCATAAACAAACTCAGTCCAGACCAGAGGCGCTTGCACACTTGCAGTACCGCTGATGATGGTGAAGTTAGCCGGTACTGTTCCGGTGGTAGAAACGCCTACCTTGAATTGTTCCAGACCATAATCTGGATGGAAGGTTCTGCCCCAGAAGCTTACCTGACCGCCACCCATAACTTGTGGCGTAATCAGCCAATCATTATTGGGAGGAGTCGTGGCAGCAAAACTGGCAGCGTACTTGTCGCCACTATGCGGTTCAGCAGTAGCGACAGGAGGAACCGTTGCACTTGGATTGAAGACCATATAGGCCATGGGTTCATAGATATTCAGCCAAGTGGTATTGGTGAGGCCATAGGTTCCAGAACCATCTACGTCAATAGTAGTCCAATCACCAAATTCCATGGCAAAATTGGCATAGCTTTCAAAGTCATCTTCGAAACTATCGCCACCGACAGCAGGCTCCAGCCAGCTTACGTTCACGCTTTGGAAATTAGCAGATTCTGTAGCTACCACTCCAAAGGGAGCCAGAGGAATTTCGGCAAGGGTGATATTACCCATGCTGAAGTCTTCCGTAGCCACAGCAATGGTTCCGCTGGCGGTTTCGTAACCTGCAGCGGTGATGGTGTAGGCGTAGCTTTGATTTATCATTACGTTTGCAATGGTGAAGGTACCATTGGCGGCAGATGTGCCACTATAGTCTTCATCACCGACGAGCTCGATACTGGCTCCGGCAAGTCCACTACCGGTATCACCGGCAAGGACGGTTCCAGTAACGTTTACAGGAGGCAAGACAGCCATGGTAATGTTCATTACTTCGGTTTCATCTGCTTCCAACACGATATTTACGGTTTGAGTCACATAGCCTTCAAGAGTGAAGGTTACGGCATAATCACCACTTAATACGTTGTCAATGCTGAACTGACCTTGAGCATTGGTAGTGGTAGAGTAAGGACGGCTGTTCACGTTTACCTGTACATCAGCCAGAGGGCTGTTGCCCGGGCCATGCACGGTACCGGTGATCTGTCCTATGCCACTGGAAACCACCATGAAAGTGGTCTTGGGGAAGATACCGTTCACAGTGCCGCCTGTGGGAGCTGCGGGGTCGTATTCGACAGTATCGCTATGCATCTCACGAGAGCGGTTTGTGCCTATGGTCTGAGTTTTGAAGTAATCACTGGAGCTGTAATAGTCAGTATCCAGAGGACGGCTTACCAGCATTACCAGATTACCGGCAGCCAGGTGCATATAAGGCTGAGGGAAGTCTATGGTAATTACATTTTGGCCAGCGGGGAAGTCCATCACACCATTAAAGACCTGGGTCAAGCCAGTAGAAGGAATCCAGCCATCATCCAGGGATGTTTGTGCGGTGGTGCCCAGCCAGATTTTGAGAGGCGTAGCCGTGATGTTTGAAGTGAATTGATTGTAGAACTTAACGCCCTCAATCGCTCCTATGAAGTTGCCCATCTCGTCTGCCGTATAAATGGTTTCAAAGAGTGAGCTTCTCCAATAGAAGTCTGCCGGCACGCGGGCAGTTCCGCTTCCATCACCGATGGTGATGTCGCTCACGCCAGTTCCGGTAAGCAGTACTGTATGAGCGTCACGGTTATCCGCAGCGCTGCGCAGGCCGTTACCAATTACCTGACGATTGTTTTGGTTGTCTGTAATGGTTACAGTGGCGGTGTCTTCACCAAGAGCTGTGGGGGCATAGGTAACACTGAATGTTACAGTTTCACCACCTGCCACAGCGGCTGGGAAGGTAGGCAGATCGCCAAGTGTCATGGTAGGGCTGCCGGCAATGCTGATCGCATTGATACCCAGGCTGCCACCACCATTGTTTGTAATGGTGAAGTTTTTGCTGCTGCTTTGACCGGGGTTCAGATCACCAAAGTCGTGTGCATCAGGAGTGATCGTAAACACAGGTTCTGTGGACATAATCTCAATCATGATGTCGTCTATGGAAATGTACCAAGGGCTGAAGTTTATCTCACCAAAGATACCTACGAATTGTACTCCAGAGGTAGTTGGGGTAAAGACTCCTTCCAGTCTTTGATAATCGCCATCGACTATCCCTGTGGGAGCCAGAATGGTATTTGTCATGCCGGCTGCACTGGGATCTGCACCATAGCTGATGCCCACAGTGGCATTGGTATCACCGGAACCATCCTGTCTGGCATATAAGCTAACCCTGTAGGCGGTGCCTGCTTCAAACTGTACAGGCTTGAACATCCAACGGGCGCTGCCATAACGCAGATAGGTATTCCAGTCTCCGGTTCTGGGGATACGGTTATATGAAGTTTCAGTATTATTTGCAGTCCATTCATTTGTACCGGTAGTTCCTTCCTGAGTCCAACCAAAGATAGCGGTATTGTGGGTATTATTTGCTTCGAATCCTTCGGTGAAGGGAAGGGTAT
>CAXZAB010000210.1:0-4326 GCA_964293715.1 uncultured bacterium
CTTCAAAGGTGTGGGGATCATAGTGGCAGAGCTCGATAGCCTCCAGAATCACTTTTTTGAATCCACCGGAGTCTATCACCTGTTTCAATACCCCTGCCCCACCTTCTGTGGATTCGTAGAAAAGAATCGACTTTCTGTTGTCTTTTGCCGGCAAGGGCTCTACCGCAAGCTCATTGTCTTCCAATTGAAATACTCTTTGGATAGCATTCTTGAGGGCAGCTTGCAGAGAAGCAATTATCGTATCGCTGACAGGGAATTCCGGCTCAAAGAGCAAACAGTTTTTGGTGTCGCTTACAAAGGGACGCACGAGTATCCTGGATTTGCCCATGGGAGAATCATCGTCCGCATCCTCATCCGGCTGTTTTGCCCAATAACCTCGTTCTGTGTCCAGCCAAAAGCCTTCCGGCTCTCCGCTTTTGCGTTTACGATAACCCATATTAATTCGCCAAATCATCGCAGAGTCACCATAAGTAAGCTTACCCAGACATTCATCCACATGCATGATTTTGGCAGTGATACAAGACAAATTCCCGGAGCGGACAGCAAAACGGAGGGTTGTCCTGAGATCATAACCCAGTCTGAGCCGTTCTTCTTCATCACAATTGATCTGATCTCTGCGCTTGGCAACTACGTTTTGGAGTCTGAACAAATTAGGTATGGTATCATCTAACTGGCTGCCGCAGTGTTCACAGACATTGCATTGTGAGATGTAGTCTTTTGAACTGCCGGTATGCAGATAACCACATTCGGGACAAATCTTGGATTCGGAGGTGGTAATACTGTCCTGCTCGTCCTGTGCAGGCATGATAACCTGATGAATAATGTATCTGGAACCTTCATGATAGACAAAGGAGCGGGGTCCGAATTCAGTAATAGCCAGGAACCTCGGTCTGGAAAGATATTCATCTTTGCCACTTTTTAATCTCCTACCCGGGATGAAGGCGGACAGAGGCAGCCTGGGGAAATTATACCCCGGCAAAAAACCTTCACTGGCAAAATAGCGATAGCTGTAGAAATCTGATTGGAAAGCTCCTCTGGAGGAGGTAAGTAAATCCAACTGGGATTCTGCTTCACGCCTGAGCCGCTTTGCCTGATTCTTGTCTGAAAAGCCCCGGCTGACATCCAGAATGACCCTATTTTGCACTTCCTGCTGTCTTAAGGCAGCTTTGTAAAGCCCTCGCCAGCGTTCACAAGCTTGTTCAAACTGCATGGGCAATTGGCTGAGCATATCACTGAGCCAATCAGGAGTGTACCAGATAGAGCCGGTCAAATAGTCTTCGATGGAAGCGACTATCTTGGCTGCCCTGGTCAGGGCCCGCTTTCTGATGGCAAAATCTTCGAGCCTGGCTTTAAGATCTGGCAGCAGCTCCAGTAAAGGCGGTTGTCCTGAGATGTCAATAACATCCGTCAGGGTTCTGCCCAAGCTTAGTTGGGCTTCGGAAAGCCAGATAGCATTGATGTGGGAATGGAGCATATCTTCATTGGCCAGGTCTATCTGAGGAGTAGCCACAGCGCCTGAAACCATATTGACAGGACGCTTGAAGAAATACTGGTCATGCGGACTGCCAGAGGAACAATAAGTAAAGATCAGAGCCGGCTGGCCACTACGACCTGCCCGGCCACTACGCTGAGCATAATTTGCCGGAGTAGGCGGAATATTACGCATATTGACTACATTTAAAAGTGAGATATCGATGCCGAGTTCCATGGTGGGAGAGCAGTATAGAATGGGCAGATTGGCTTTTCGGAATTCCTCTTCCCGGAGTTCTCGTTCGTCGTAAGATACTTGGGCTGTGTGTTCTTTGGCATAGAGGCCGGTTGTGGAAGCTGCTATGAACTGATAAAATTCTCTGAAATAAGCGTTAATAGCTTGTCCTTCAGAAGAAGATGAGGTTTGCCGGATAGGGTCATGGGCGGCCTTGGTGCCACCTCCCGCTTTCCAGAACATTGAGTCCGCTACTAATTGATAACCATTGGTATCATCATCTTTACTGGCTTCTTTTACCTTTTCTACAAGGCCATAAGTAACTAAGCTGTTGATCAGGTTTTCTATAATAACCTGGGTATCATCCAATGACAGTTTTTGAGTATAGCTACTAAATGTATTGGAGCGTCTTAAGAACTGACCAAAACCACTGCGGGTAGAGAGAAAAGCATCTCCGCCATAATCTTTGCCTTTTCTGCGAGAACGCGGATATAGAATAGCAGCATGGGTCAATTGCCCAGTCTGCTCATTTTCATCAAAGCCCCAGGGCGGAATCAGGCGTTGCTGGCTTTGCTGCAAGATCCTTTCCTGTTCTTGCTGGTCCAGATAAGATACCTTGATGGCAAGCTCCCTCCTCATCCAGTCCAGAAGAGTCTTCAGTACGTATAATCTGGTTTCGGCATCAGCAGAAGACAAGGCCGGGTGGCAAGCTGACCATTGCTCTGCGTCCCCTGCCAGTTCATCGATACAGAGGTATTCTATTTCTAAGAGACCTGTCTCCTCCAGATTCGGTGCCGTAATACGCCAACCTCTTTGTAAATCACGATAAAGGTGATAGCCAATGACGTTCCGGAAGGCGCGCTGAGTTTCCATTTTGGCAGCGCCCTTGCTGGCTTCAGGATTCGAGGCATATTCTTCAAAAGGAAGATCCAGGCTATCAAAGACAAGCTGGGGGAGCTCGCTATGGCGCGCCCCTTCCTCACCCTTATGCAAGAGCGCATGATATAAGGAACCTCTGAGTAAGCCAACCTGGATAAAATCATTGAAGTGCCCGGCTTGCAGAGATGCATCCTGCCTGTTATCTGTAAAACTGAGCAGCTTTTGCGCTTCTTTGGGCAGGTCCATCTGTCTGATATGTCTCACAGCGGATAATGATAAAATAGTGGTTGCAGTGCTTCTGCCTTCTGTGCCGAGAGCTGAAAGCTTGGCAAAGTCGCTGCGCTGAGAGGCAGCATAGGTTACATTGCAATTTGGGCAAAACCGGAAAGGGGCAGATAGAAATAGCATCTTTCTGCCGCCATTAGCTTGATAGCCATCAGGATTCAAATATACAGGTTTGGGCAGATATTCTCTTCGATTGTACAGCACTTTGCCGTCTTGATCCTTCCATTCGTCAGGAATTTTCTCTATGTTTTCAGCCATGTTATCAGACCACGTGTCAGCCTCGTTCACATAAAGGAATCCCGGTTCCTGGTCACTTTCAAAGATCCGGTCATTCAGATCACGCGAGCTAAACTTGGGGGCGTCCCTCTCTTCATCGAAGACCCTCAGCACAGTATAAAACTCCTGTCCACAATGACGGCAGAAGGCTAAGGGTAGAAGGATTTTCTTTTTATTACTATTGGGAACAAATACCTGTCTTTGGATGGTGATATGCCTGATATCGCTCTCTTCCAAAGATGCGTAAACCGTGTCTCCCCGGCTGATGAACTGGTGTAGCCTGAAGGCAAAGACGGGAAAGCCATTGGCCGGATTCTTGGTCTTATATCCGATCATCAAAATCTTCTGTATAGCATAAGCACAGGTCTTCTGATCCAAGCCGGTAAGCTTGCTCAGAGCTTCAGCTCCGCCTTCCGTTCCTGAGATGCTCTTGGGAACTGAACGCAGCAGTTTTTGAGTAGATGGGTCTGCGGTCAGGCCAAAGGTAGATTCTATCCAGGAGCAAAATTCGTTATGCTTTATCTGTTCATAAGTAAGTCCTTGAATCGAGTCAATTTGCAAAATGGTATCCTTAATTTTACTGATCACGAGCGCATCTTCAAAGCTAAATTCAGAGGTTATTCTCTGGAGTGTTTCTCCGATTACATCCTGGGGATGGACCTCACTGCCAAAGAGTAAAGATGCCACTCTCGCTATTTCCTGGTTTTGATCATTGCTGTTTTCGCTGCTGGATAAAGTGGCTGAAGTACCTACGCAGATCACATCCCGGGCCTGAGCAGCGTCCTTGGTGCGCCGAATAAGCATAGCCACGTCAGCACCTTGGCGGCCGCGATAAGTGTGCAGCTCATCCAAGACCAGAAATCTGAGATTATTGCAAGCCTTAACCAAACGCGCTTCACCGGGTCTGGTGAGGATATATTCAAGCATAACATAGTTGGTCAGGAGTATGTCGGGAGGATTGGCACAGATCTCATTCTTTTCCTGATCAGATTCCTGACCGGTATAGCGTTTGAAAGTAACTGATCTTGATCCAGCAGGGAAGCCAAACTCGATAAACTTAGTCAATTCTAAGATCTGGCTATTGGCGAGGGCATTCATAGGATAAACGATAATCGCCTTGATGCCTTTTCCACTTCCGGCATTCAAGACATGGTTCACAATGGGGATGATATAGGCTAAGC
>CAXZAB010000211.1:0-4284 GCA_964293715.1 uncultured bacterium
CCTGGATCGCCACATATCATTTGATGCCGATTTTTCTGATATCGACATTGCCAGGGTCTATATGCAGAAGCATATAAATATGTTGTCACCCATTGTTTCTGGCCATCTCAACGCTGTTTTGCACAATGATGAAATCTGGCTGAAAGGCAATCTGAATACCGCTCTCACAGGTGAATACGATTATAGCGGGGATCTTGATATATTGGGCTCATTTGATCTCAAGACAAAGCAAATCGTCGCCACTCTCTTCTCCGAAAATGGCCAATTCCAGGGTCAGCCTTTGGACTTGGATCTCAGTGTGGATTATAAGGATCAACAGCTTAAACTCAGGTATCTGAAACTGAACGACTTTTTGAATCTTTCCGGCAATGTAAATCTGGCACATTGGCAGGATTTGGACTTTGATCTGGCTTTGAGTGATTTGGGTTGGCAGCAACTTACGGATTACTATCCGGATTTGAAGCTGATGTTACCGGAATTTGAAGAGATGAATCTATTTGCCAAGTATAACCGTGCACACGAGCAAAAGCTGGAAGCCTGGATCAACCTTCATAAAGTGGATCTGATCAGCGTTATACCTCTTAATCTCAATCTGTATTTAGACGGCTATTTGGATGACATTGCCATATCTGGTGATGTGAAATCCGGTCAGGACCTGCTTTTGAGCTTGGAGGGGGAGACCAACCTGGAAGACGATATCCAGGTTTCGCTGCGGGCTATAATGCATGACATCAAGATGCAGGATATCATGATGGAGCCTCCTGGAGAGGGTAGTTTCACCGGCTGGGTGGCAGTAACAGTGGATAGTCTGCTCAGTAAAGAACCGCAGATCGAATTTGCCACTGATCTATTGGCTAAACAGCTGAAAATAGGTGATTTCATAATAAATAATGCTGTTGTGAAAGCCAGGCAAGAAAGCCGGGCACTTGTGATAGACACTCTCTATGTAAAATCCGAAGGTATGTTTGAAGCTTATGCGCAAGGTGCTCTGGATTACAATATCACTCAAAAACAGTTTTTCGAAGGTGACAAGACCCTGGACCTCAAAGTTTCCGGTGAACTCTTTCCTTGGCTGAAACATTTGACTAATTATGTCTTGGAATCTTCCGGCAGCTCGGATCTGCAGATAAGCTTGGGCACCTCAGACTACGAATTCACAGTGCACTCAGGAGCGCTTGATATCCATGATGGCCGTTTGCTGCTCAAAGACCAGGTAGAACCTATTCGTCATATCGAACTCAAAGGAGTCTTTAAAGACGACCGCTTTGTCATCGAAAAAGGTAAGTTTGATATGGGTAATGGCAGTATCTATATAGATAATATCTTTGATGACGATCCTTCGGAGAATTTTATACTTGCTTTCATCGATCTCGGTTACTTAAGATTTATGATAGAAAAGCCCGGTTTGCAAGCCACGATTCCGGTGATAGCTCCGGAAAAGACTTTGACCAGTATTTCGCTGAAAGGTATTAATAGCCGCTATGCCACCATCCGCGGTCCCTTTGATGAGATGAAGATTTCAGGACATGTGACGGTATCCAATCTGAGTATCCTGTTTCCTCCCGGTGCGGACACTCTTCTGAATTTGGTCATGTCTGTACGTGGCACAGGGAAAAACCCGGATCGCGATCCGGTGCCCCTGCCCTTTAATCTGGATGTTATCGTAACCATCGGCGACAATGTACGTTATGTGACTTATCCCACCAATTTCTACCTTGTTCCCGGCGGGTTTATACACATAGTTTATGATGGTAATAGTTTTATAGTGGAAGAAGCTAATATCAATTCTGAACGCGGCAGTGTAGATTTCTTTGGCACTGTCTTCCAGGTGGACAGTATAGGTATCAACATGCTGGATCAACAGGATATTCTCAGTGTGAGCGGCACCTTTTACAAACGCACTCCAGATGGCAGCACCATCACTCTTGGGGTCAGTTCCAGTTCAGATTACGACCTCAGCTTTTTTGATCGTTTACAGATTCGCCTCACCAGCGATAATCCTTCCGACCAAAGCATTGTGCAAGTGCTATCACGTCTAAGATATGACCAGAACAAGGATGATATCTCTGGTGATAAAAAGAATCTATTGCAGGATGAAGCTTTGGGTTTGATCGGTGGCAACCTGAATGCCTCTGTGCTCTCTCCTTTCTTCTTCCCTGTGGAAAATTGGATTCGACGCACGCTGAAATTGGATAACTTTTCCATCAATGCCGGTTTCATCCAAAACATCTTTACCGAATATTCCAATGATCCTTCGCATTTGGCAGAGCTTGCCGATATCGGCAATTTCGGTTCTGATATAGCCCAGTTCTCATCCGCTATTCTGCTCAATAACCTATCCTTTTCCTTGAGTAAATACTTGGGCTATCGCACGTTTGGGGATTACAAGCTCGCGCTGCAGGAAGCCACAGACCTTCAGAAAAAGACGAAGATTCTGATCTCTCATGAGGCCAGTCTGCGCTTGTCCTTGCCCAAAAAGTACCGCTTGGGCTATACTCTAAAGTATTCACCCAAAGATACGGGTTTATCTCACGAGATTATGCTGCAACGTACCTTTAGATTCTGGGGAATTTAACCCGGGGATTTAAAGCTCGGTTTCAAGAGCTTAGAAAGTGTATTTTACCCCCAGAGCAAATGAGCGCTGGGTATCTTTTAACCATTTGATCCCGCCTTCCTTATCTTTGTATTTCTCCGAGTATTTGGCGATAAAGAACCAGCGGCGTTTTTCGTTTAAACTCATGGTCACACCGGCAGAGAGCCTGCCTTTGGGAACTGCAATCTTACCCAGACCGAGTTTTTCCACGGAAGTCTTGCTATAAGAGAACGACACGTTTTCCAGGCGTTTGTAGCGGGTATCCACTTTGAGGTTGAACCAGAGGGATTTCCCATCACTCAGTTCGTCACCGTACATATTCTGCCAGGCGATCATAGTCTTCACCCTTTGAGCGATAGTGGCCTGAATCTTGCCGTAGAAGCCGTAAGAAGCCTTCCTGCTCATCAGGATATCCTGTTTTGACATAAGGTGGGTGTAAGGTGTACCATCTGCCAGAGTATCCTCTATGGCTATGGCACGTTCTTCTTCATAAAAATGGTCAAAAAAGCCGGGAGTAGATTTGTCGCCGTGCCGGCGGTATTCCAGATTGACTTTCACCACATCAAAATCTATATAAATGCCAGGCAGGATGTAGCCTGTGCCACCATCTACCATGTGCGCCATTTCTGTGTAAACACCATATTCCACCTTGTCGTTTTTCACGATGGGCTGTGTGTAGTCTATTCCCCAAATCAGCACATTATCTTTTTGGGAAGGTTTTAGCTCTGTATATAGACTGTCTGGCAGTATATAATCCAAATTAGCATACTGATCCCGGTCTGTATATAGCGAAAACCCAAGTATCCCTTGATCCATATATTTTAAGGTGGAATCCGGTAAAGGACGAACGTGCGCGTTTAGAGCCAGAATATGGTTCTTTTTGATATCTGAACTAAAGAGCTCGAAGTGGGGCTGCAGAAAAGTGTCCAGGCTACCACCGATCAGAAAGCCATTGTGCCTCAGATCCGGGTAAAAGTGCATATTTGAGTAGTTTAGCATTACCAGCCCATTGCCAATGGAATAGTTTGGGAAACCACCAAAGTGAAAGTATAAAGGGTCTCCAATCTCAGCATAGCGGAAGTAATAGACTTTCTCCAGTATATTACCGATATGATCCCAATCATTTTCTTTCAAATGATAATCCCGGTCAAAGAGAAAATCAAGATCCAAACCCAAACCAAAGTTCTTGTACTTAATTTCTTGAACCAAACGTAACTGGTAGTACTTAACCGAATCAATTTCTACCTTGCCCACCAAGCTCGAGATACTGTAGTTTGTGTTTGTTTTCACGTTGAACGGCATATCCTGAGCTGCCAGCAGTAAAGGAATAAAGGCAAGAACCAAGTATAATAATGCTCGTTTCATATCCACATCCTATATAAAATTCTTTTGCTATATTTGAACAAGAACTAAGATTGTCAAGCACAAAGTTTGTTCAGGCCTTCCTGGCAATATTGAGACTGTTCAATTTCTCTCCCCAAGTCACGCCACTTTCTTTACACTTTAAGGTGAATAAGTGTTAAAGCCTATTCATATCAGTATTATCCAGGCATAATACCCGCAAGGCGAGAACGGGACGCTATTTTAGACATCAATTTGGGATAGAGGGGCTTAGCTGCTTAGTTTGAAGGAGAGCCTTGGAGTTTACATGAAAAACCAGCCGGGGATTTGACGTACTGTCCCTATCAGGC
>CAXZAB010000212.1:0-4277 GCA_964293715.1 uncultured bacterium
CAACCTTTTTCTTCTTTTGGCTTGCCTAATTTACACCAACCTTTGAGACGTTACCTTTTCTTATCAGCTGAGTTCCAAATTTTGTTGTAAATCCCCAGCATTGTTCTTCATGTAATTTTGAAAACTGGTAGCGATCTTTTCCTTAAATATTATATACTTATGGCTGATTGCACTCACTGAAACCAACCAAAGACATGATAATTAAAGTTCTGATATTTGGTCAAGAACTATAATTCCAGTAATTTTAGCATTCTTATCCAGATTAGATAGAAAACGAGGATATACAGTAAATCATGCTTGACAGTTCTCAAGGATAGCGGTATCCTATATATTGTCAATTAGTTGCTCGAATCTTGAAAATGACTTTAGATGCTTAATTGATTGATTTAATAAATATACAGCAGGAGGCTATCATGAAGATTATCATAAGCAGAAAAGGTTTTGATAGCAGCTATGGGGGAGTAGCCAGCCCGGTCTTTACGGCAGACAGAAAATATCTGTCACTACCCATACCACTCAATAAACCTGATGAAAGCAGAAAGCTGGGTTATAGTATTTCTTACAATGACCTCAGCCTGCATGGGCATAATTATGGCCACTTGGTGCAGGACCTTTCCCGTCACAAAAGCAAAAACAAGCTGAGCGGTGAGACCTTGGTGCGCCTAGGTCTTGATCTTCTGAAGGAGGTTTACCCTCTGCGCGATAAAGCCTGGAGACCGCTGTTTGGACAGCTTGGTTCGGCTCAGGGGCATCTTAGGAAACAGGGAATTGGGCAGGGGGATATCTTTCTTTTCTTCGGCTTGTACAATTGGGTAAGACAAGCCAATGGCATCTATTCCTATGAGAAAAATGAGCAGCCCTTCCATATGCTGTGGGGCTGGTTCCAGGTGGAAACTGTGCTGGATCTGGATAAGCCCGGGTCTAAAATTCAGGCTTGGATGAAGTACCATCCCTATTTCTATATGCCGGGTGTAAAAGGGAAAGCACTATACTTGGGAGCAAAGGATCTGACCATAGCTCAGAAGGTGATTATCAAAGGCGGGGGTGTGGGTATTTTTGATGAGTACCGGGAGGATTTGCAGCTTACCAGACCAGGATCAGAGCGATGCACGGACTGGCTGGTGCCGGCATTTCTGTATAACAAAGACAAAGTTAAATTGCCCACCTATCACCAGGATCGCAGCCGCTGGAAAAAGGAAGGGGAGCAGTACAATCTCACCGCTGTCTCGATCGGGCAGGAATTTGTGTTTGACAGCGCGGATCATCCGGGGGCGACAGAGTGGCTTGTCAGTTTGATAAATAAAGGTTTTCCGTCACAATAACTTGCAATAGGCAGCCACCGCTATCTTTTGAAAAAAATCAAGCAATGAATTTATTTCTTGCATAGTAGTCGATTCCCTACACAGAGCGGGCTGCCCCTAAGTTGTTGATAAATATCCACATTGTAATTCCTGAAAACAAGACATATCTTTACTATTCTGCTTGACTCCTTTCCCAAGGCAGCCTCTTATGTTTAAGTGCGCTCGCAGTATATGTATCGTACTCGCTATGGTTTCTTGGCACTAGCCTTTGAACTTGGCTAAAACGAAATACTAAAGAGAAGGATCTGTCTTTATGTTTACGAAACTGCACATTACGAGCTGGTCCAGGATTTTTCCAGATCAGGCAAGCTCTGCGCAGAATTGCGTAAGCATCTTTAGTGACCCACACTCAGGGAAACCTTCTTCCTATGCAGAAGCAGCCTATTGGCACAATCTTCGCACATTATCACAAAGTCTCTGCCTCTGCCCAGTTCTCCCTGAACTACCTATCAAGCTCAGCTTCAAGATCAAACGTAGTAAACACCTAAGCTTGCTAATCTCTGCTTGGGAGGATTATTCACCTACGGCTAAATACCATAGACCCTTAAAAAGGGATGCATCTCTTAAAGGAGAGAGACTTATGAAAAAGCTGATACTGATCAACATGGCGCGGGCGTCCGTTGCCCGTATATTTGGGACTCAGGTACTTAAAAGAGGTATATCATGAAAAAGTGTATTTTAATTGTTTTCGCTTCCCTGATTTGTCTTGGTTTGTTTGCCCTGGACATTGTCTCCACCTCTGAAGGTGGATATTGGAGCTGGAATAATCCAGCTTCCTGGTATGGAAACACCATCCCTGGCGCATCTGATAATGTGATTATCAATTGCCATATGGAAATCCCTCCTAATACCGCAGTTTCCTGCAACAATATGATCAACAATGGCATCATCATAAACCACTACCAGGGCTCTGGGTCACTCACGATCAATGGAAGCCTGCAAAACTATGGACAGATATGTCACAACATTTCATACTCATTGACTGTCTATCTGGTAGGCGACCTGGTCAATTATGGAACGCTAAGCAATTCTCCCTTCTATCTAAGCAACCCTGGTCTGAGCACGCTCTGGATGGCTCCCGACGCTACAATTTCTGGCTATTATTTTCAATCCCTATCAGCCACAGGAAATTACCAGGCGCTTTCGGATCTGCATTTTTCCTGTCAACACCTGAACCTGAATGGCCGCACTCTGAAATTATATCAAGAAGAGCAGAGCTTTGACCTTTACTTTGAAGGTGAAGGTGGGACCATGACGAACGGCGTGCTGGAGGGTGGGACCACGAGTTTTCTGCGCACTGAATCCCATTTCCATATATCCAATCTGAGTATGGACGACATCACCTGGCAGGGGACAATTATTTTATCTGGGCCAAACGTGAGCGTAAATAATCTGATCAACCGAGGCCTTATCTTTAACAACGGTAACGGCAATTACACACTAATGATCAATGAAAGTCTGCAAAACTATGGCACTATCCGCAATGAGGGTAACAGGGCTTTGACCGTCAATCTGGCTGGTGACCTGGCCAATTATGGAACGCTAAGTAATTCTCCCTTCTATCTAAGCAATACTGGGCTGAGCACGCTCTGGATGGATCCCGATGCTATAATTTCTTGCAGGGTCTTTCAATCTCAATCCGATACCGGAACTTACCAGGCGCTTTCGGATCTGCGTTTTACAGGTGACTGGTCCACACCAGTCAACCTGAACAACCGCACTCTGATCCTGCATCAAGGGGATCAGTCCTTCGGCCTTTACTTCAATGGTGGTGGATACTTACTGAACGGGATACTGGAGGGCGGGACTGCCAGTTTCCTGCACGGTGAAGGCTATGTCCATATCTCCAATCTGAGCATGGATGACATCATTTGGCGGGGGTCAGTTATTATGTATGGACCAAATATTAGCGTAAATAATCTGATCAACCAAGGCACCATCCATAACCAACAAGGCGGCGATTACTCACTCACGATCAATGAAAGCCTGGAAAACTATGGCACTATCTGCAACGTGGGTAACTATAGGTATCTGACCGTCTATCTGGCTGGTGACCTGGCCAATTATGGAACGCTAAGTAACCGTAACTTCTATCTAAGCAATACTGGTCTGAGCAACCTCTGGATGGACCCCGCTGCCCCTGCGATTTCTTGCTATAATTTCTCTTCTCAATCTGCTACCGGAACTTACCAGGCGCTTTCAGATCTGCGTTTTACCGGTGACTGGAACACAACCTACAGCCTGAACAACCGCAGTCTGATCTTACATCAAGGAGAGCAATCCTTCGGCCTTTACTTCACTGGTGGTGGAAACTTGATCAACGGGATACTGGAGGGTGGAACTGCCAGTTTCCTGGACGCTGTAAACGGAGTCCATCTCTCCAATCTGAGCATGGATGACATCACCTGGCGGGGGTATATGATTATGAATGGGCCAAACATCAGCGTAAACAATCTGATCAACCGAGGCGGAGTCCAGAACCAAATGAGCAACCACCACTCACTCACGATCAATGAAAGTCTGGTAAACTATGGCACTATCTACAACTCGGGCAACTATCATTTGACCGTCAATCTGGCTGGCGACCTGGCCAATTATGGAACCATCCAGAACCGTCAAGTGAATATAAACGGCACTCAAAATCAAGATATCCGCAATATGGGAACTATCAGCGTTAGCAACTTCTACCTTGTTTCTGAGATTGGTGCTGCGGCCTGGTATTTCAATGGCGTTCTGAATACCAGTTTTCAGAATCACACGCAGATCGGGGTCAATGTCGCCAATCTGGGCGTTTGGCAGCCGAGAAACGATTCCGGGGACGGAAGACTCATCACCATCGGCAATGTTGCCCTCTATCTGAGCGCGCCAGAGAATCTCAGCAGCTATCTCAGTGGTAGCGTATTAAAACTCCGCTGG
>CAXZAB010000213.1:0-4248 GCA_964293715.1 uncultured bacterium
TTAAGGTTTTATGGTTTTAGGGTTTTGAGGTTATCGCAGTATCGTAGATTTAGGTGAAAGAGATCTTTTGGTAATGTGAGTTCCATAGGAACGGTGTTTTAGATAGCTATCCGATCTCCATGAAGCCTAAGTCCCAGCGGGACGTTATTTTAGATAGAATAATATAGTTAGATACCATCTGAGTCCGGTAAGGACGACACTTCAGATAGCATCGAATAAAACCGCTTACGATATGATCTTCGGCTCCTTTTTGAATTGCACGATACGGTTCAACTTTATCTCATCTCCAACGTGAGACGTCCAAAAAGCTGAATACATCATATATGACGATTCAAATCCTTAAATATCATAGTATTTGTAGATTTGGATCGCTAAATATGATGTTTTGCTTGACAGATTATATCCTTAGCGGACTATGACATTCAAGTAAAGGCTTAGGAGACAACATGATTCCCAGATTATTGAGAACTCAGATCGAGAAACGAATGTTCAAAGGCAAAGCGATTATTGTGTTTGGCCCGCGTCAAAGCGGAAAAACTACTCTGATCACAGACCTATTAAAAGATTATGCAGATCAAACGTACTCATTCAATGGAGATGAACCGGATATCAGGGATTTATTTCACAATGCTACCTCCACCAAACTGAAATCGATCATCGGAAATAAAACTATCGTCTTCATCGATGAAGCACAAAGGATCCCTGAGGTTGGACTCAGTATTAAGCTGCTTGTCGATAATTATCCACAAATACAGGTTATCGCCACGGGTTCTTCCTCTCTCGAATTAACCGATAGCATCAGAGAACCTCTCACTGGCCGCAAATATGAATTTTCCCTTTTCCCCTTGGCATATCAAGAAATGCTGAATCACATAGGTAGGGTGGAAGAAGATAGATCAATTCCACATCGTTTGGTTTTTGGCAGCTATCCTGAGATTGTAAGCTCTCCCGGAGAAGAAATCGAGCTAATCAAGCTCTTGGCTGACAGCTATTTATTTAAAGATTTATTCAATCTTGAACAGATTAAAAAACCACCATTATTGGAAAAGATCATTCGTGCCCTGGCTCTGCAAGTCGGTAATGAAGTATCCTACAATGAAATCGCTCAATTGGTCTCGGCTGATAGACAAACTGTAGAGAAATATATTGACCTGATGGAAAAAACCTTCATCGTTCACAGGCTTCCTGCTTTGAAACGTAACTTGCGCAATGAGATCAAGCATGGCACCAAGATCTATTTCTGGGATAATGGTATTTTGAATGCAATGATAGGCAATTTTAACCCTCTCAGCTCCAGAACTGACGTGGGTCATCTCTGGGAAAATTATGTAGTGAGTGAGAGAAAGAAGTATCTGGCAAATAACCAAATTTACGCCAGATCTTACTTTTGGCGCACGACCCAAAAGCAAGAGATAGATTATATCGAAGAACTCAATGCTAAATTCTCCGCTTATGAAGTTAAATGGAACCCTTCCAAAAAGGCTTTTTTCTCCAAATCATTTATCAAAAATTATCCCATAAGCGATATCGCCACAATCAATCCTAAAATCCTGGGCGATTGGATCGGCAGTTGACGGTTTGCTTGCGTTGTTCATATTTTGGGCTCTCCTTCCAAATATGTGTATAGAAAAGGACCAGGTGGTGCTTTCAATCACCAAGATATTCTGCCACCTGGCCAAGACTATTCTCCTGCCTTTGATGGTAGGTAGAATCTTAAATGGTAAACTTACAGCCACGCAGGTCATCAGATGCACCCTCATTTGGGGAGCCATTTCCATCGATTCCGGGCAAATAGTCCATATAGCTGCGGGTGCCCGTGCCTTTAAAAGGCCCGGAAAAAGTCTATGCAGGTAGCAGCCTGGTAGCACCGCAGCTAAAGCAGCGGTCTGGAGTCTTTCCAGGCAACTCTAAAACTGCGGCGACAAAGGCGGAATGCATTAGCCAATTAGCTTAAAAAGGCACCTTACTTAAACACCTCTTCAGACTTGAAATCACGCTTCGGATCAAAACTCTCCAGCACACGCAGATCGTCCTTGGATAGCTGATCAAGGCAGATCCGGCTTACTAATTCTCCCATACCTGCTCCCAGCATAAACCCTTGACCGCACATGCCAGTAGCATGGATAAGGTTATGTGCTTTCTCGCTTCTGCCCACGATGGGGAAGCCATCCAGCGTCATGGGATACTGTCCGCGCCAGGTACGTCGGACTTTGAGATTTTTGAGCCGGGGATAAATCTCGATCATGCGTTTGCTGCACAGAGGCAGGAACTCTGAAGTCGAACGATTGTCTATGCCCCAAATCTGCGGATCGGGAGTGATGCAAAACACCACCTGCCCTTCGATATTCTGATAGAAATAAAAGTTTGCGCTCCCCGGAGCTTTGCGCATATCCACCACCATCGGGCCAAAGAAACGGGCTACGGGCTCGGTGATGCCAGCCTCATGATTATCGGGAAAGACGCCAAGGTCTTCGCCCACCATCGCAGCAATCTCCCGGGCATAGTTTCCAGCGGCATTGATCACCTGACCGGCTTGATAGCGGCCTTTTTCTGTAATCACTTCGGCGCTGCCGTCTTGTTCAAATTTTAAAGAGGTGACCTTCTCCTTAAAGCAAAAGTTCACTCCTGCCTTTAGAGCTGTAAAATAAAAGGCATTGGTCATCAACAGCGGCGAACAGCTTCCGTCTTCGGGAGAGTAAGTACTGCCCAAAAGCCCATCCATCGTGATTCCAGGTACAATTTCACTGTACTCTTTCGGGCTCAACCATTGGATATTAAGCCCATAATTGTGTTGAATCTCCATCAAATCTTGCAGCGCTTTGGCATCCTCGGCCCGATAAGCCGGATATGAATAGCCATTACTCATCCAACCGATGTCATCGCCCCGCTCTGCTTGCCAACCTTTCAGGATCTCGATAGAACGCCGGCATACGGAAATCTTGCCAAAATCCGAATGAGTGGCGCGCACTCCTCCGATAGCTTTTTTGTTATTTTGCTGTCCCGGAGCATGTTCGAGGTCTATCACCAATACTTTTTGGCCTTGCTCAGCCAGATACATGGAGGCCGGCAGACCGATAGATCCGGAGCCGATAATGATTACATCATATGTCATTTGGAATCTCCTCTGGGAAATTTACCTAAGGGAACTTCAATGAAGACAGGACGTTTGGTATTGGGCACCACTTCACTGGGCGCTATCCCTTCTTCTCTGAGCAGTCCTTTGATCAGCACTTCACAGGTCTTGGCACCGCAAGGCCCCATACCTGCTCTGGTGATCGCCTTGATCTGGTTTAAATCACTGATACCTAGTTTAATAAGAGTTCTCACTTCACCCACTGTCACACGTTCGCAGAGGCAAACCATAGCCTCATCAGCCATTCTCTCTGGGACAGCACCCTCAGGAAGGGGGCGGGAATGCTCCAGGTCTTGAACCCTGAATCCAGCCACTTGTCTGGCTTGCTCCGCCGGAACTTTAAAACGCACCAGCTGCATACGCTGCTTTTTATAGTCCGTCACAGCGGTCACTTCATATTCACCCAAAACCTTGGCATCGATGTCCGTAAGAATGCGCCTGTCGCCCACCTTTACCGGTATATTCATAATCTCATAAGCGATGGTTACGGTGGGATAAGCTTTATCTTTACGATAGTCCACCAGGGTAATCGCCAGTCCCGGACAGATGAGCAGGCACTTGCCGCAGCCGATGCACTGTCCTGTATATCTGGGCAAAGCCATCAGGCTGCCATCTTCGGTTTGAATGGAATTTGTGGGGCACACCGTGGTGCAGGGATTGCAAGGAATTTCCTGTAAACAGTGGATGATGGGCATCACTCCATCTGCTTCCGGCAGATTTTGATAATCTTTGATCATTCCGGGATGCGCTTTTAAGGCTTGAGCTTTTTCATGCCAGGCTGCCGGGATGTCTTGCACCTTGTCTCCCCGCAGGATTTTGGCAATCTTGAGCCCCGCGATCTTGCCATTGAACATGGCAGAGCTGGCCTCAGCTATTTCCAGGGCGTCACCGGCAGAATCCACCGGCAGTCCTGCCTGCTCAGCTTCCAGGGTAAATTCGCTAAGGGAATCCAGTCCCACTGCGATCAGGATGGTATCACAAGCAAAACTTTTTTCGGTGCCCGCTATGGCTTTAAAATTCTTATCAACTTCTGTGATGGTAACGCTTTCCACCACTTCATCGCCATTGGCAGAGAGGATCGAATGCGAAGTATAGAGCGGCACTCCAAAGCGGCG
>CAXZAB010000214.1:0-4205 GCA_964293715.1 uncultured bacterium
GAAGACCCTGATCTTGAAATAAGAGTTTAAACTTTCAATATGACAAGAAAACGTGAAAAAAAGTCCGTTTCGGGCTTTTTTTCCTTTTTTTGTGGTAATGCTTGCAGAGACTTTCCGGATAAGCTCGAAGCCAAGGCTCTGTTCATCAATGATCGCTCCTTTCTTTCAGACAAAATCGAACGCAATGTTCTGCTGAAAACGCTCGCTGAATTACGGAGATTCTACGCGCCGGTAATCGCCGATATTGACGATGAAGTGGGCAGCGGATCTGCCTAAAAGGTCATTAATTTCAGCCTTTTTCAAGATAATTTCCGGATTGAGTGATTATTTCTTGACAAAATTGAGTCCCTCTGAAAGGCTCATTTCATCTGGAAAAATTTATGAACTATAAGTTAGAGCACACTCGGAAAATCGTTGCGCTGTTTTTCATCATCCCGGTGATGGTGTTAATCGCTGCTTTTGCATTTATTGCGATCAACCAGAATATGTCTGAAAAGCGCTTCTATTTCCACACTTCTTTGGAGAATCCCATCGGCACTACAGTGGAAAATCCGGAAATTCTGACCACAAAACTTAATAAAAACAACAATGCCGATAAAGGCGCGCTCATGCCCATCTTGGTCACCGCCGCCTTTGAGAATGCAAAGATGATAGCCAAGACGGGCACCTCACTAAGGCGTCTGGAAGGAGAACAACTATGGATATGACAGGAAAAAAAGCCCTGATTTTGGGCATCGCAAATAAACACAGCATCGCCTATGGCATCGCCAAAGCTCTCAAAGAGCAAGGCGTGGAATTGGCGATCAGCTACGCCGGGCCTTCACTGGCCAAAAGAGTGCATCCCATCGCGGAAGAATTGGGAGTGGAGCAGGTCTTTGAATGTGATCTCTCCAAGGATAACGACATTAAGAACATGATCAGCCTTCTGGCCGAGGAATGGGATAAGATAGATTGCATCGTACACAGCGTGGCCTATGCGCCTACCAGTGATATGAAGCCGCCCTTTCAAAACATCAGCCGGCATGGCTTTCTCACGGCGATGGACATTTCGGTGTACTCGCTGATAGCCGTGGCCCGGGAAGCAGAAATGCTCTTGCAGCCAGGATCTTCAATCATTACAATGACCTATTACGGGGCGCAGAAAGTGGTGCCAAACTATGGCATAATGGGAGTGGCCAAAGCTGCTTTGGAAGCTTCCGTGCGCTATCTGGCCCACAGCATGGGCGAAAAGGGAGTGAGGGTGAATGCCATCTCGGCAGGACCGATCCGCACGCTCTCTTCTGCAGCGATTGGTGGAGTAGCTCAAATGCAACGCCGTATCGAAAAGACTGCCCCCTTAGCCCGCAATATTGAACAGGAGGATATCGCCAAAACCGCTTTATACCTGCTTTCCGATCTCGCCTCCGGTGTTACCGGAGACGTCCTTTTCGTGGATTCAGGCATCTCGATAATGGCATACTAAATATGAAACTCTTTATAAACGCCTCTCTCCCCTCCAAAACCGCTTCTTTCAAGCGCGTGAACCTGCTCTTTGACCAGCAGATCCAAAAGATTTCGGTCGATGAAATCGAAACCGAAGAAGAGCCTGAAATCATTGATCTCAAAGGCAGAATCCTGCTTCCGGGAGCCATTGATATCCACAGTCACCTTTTAAGCAAGAAAGAGAATATGGCAGCGGATCTCGCCCGCGCCACAAAATCCGCCCTCAAAGGGGGCTGGACTACTCTGGCAGAGATGAGCTATCACAGCGATATGCCCATCTTCACTACCGGCGATCTCAAAAAGAGCATTGCCGTCATGAAGGGTAATATCTATACCGATATGGCACTTTGGGCCAATGTGGATGTCACGGACTATCCTTATTATGCAGAAAGCGCTCAGGAACTCTGGGCCAAAGGTGTGGTGGGCATAGCGCTGATGACTCCCTCTCCCAATGAGCATATCGCTCAGATGACCTTTAAAGAGATCATGGACCTCTTTTTGGATATCTATGAAAGCGATACGGAATTTTCTTTCCAGGGCTATGATGTGGATAACCATAAATTCTACACCTTCGAAACCCAAATGGATGGGATCAAAAAGATCCTGAGGCGCATGCAAGAAAACCCCATCCACATCCCCCGCGTGTCTTCCTACCTCACCATAGAATTCATCAATACGATCTCCAAACGCAGCGATATCTCTTACGCCATCAATATGATGGATATGATGGGCTGGCTGGAACCTGATAATTTCAGTTCGCCTTGGGCCTGCGATTTTCATGAGCACCATGATCTGCTCTATGATCTGCTGCGCACCAAGAAGCTGTACCTGCTTTCCAATAGCTGCTCCGAGGTCCAAGCCGAAAATGAACTTTTTGGCGGCAATACGCCTGAACTGATGGAGTACAGCTATCTTTGGGTGCTTTCAGAGCTCTGGAAAAACCGCAAAATCCCGCTTTCCACCTGTATCAAAATGACCAGTGAAAACCCGGCCAAGCGTCTGGGAATCTATCCTCAGAAAGGACGCATTGATGCCGGATCTGATGCTGATTTTGTGGTCTACAACCCCGAAGCGACTACTACCATCACCACTTCCCAGGGCAAGCAGGTGGAGCTGCGTGGAGCCATAGAATCCGTGTGGCTCAGGGGCGAAAAACAGGATCCCGACACAGAACCCCAGGGTGAATTCACCGCCCGCACAAACAGTCCCAAACGCAGACACAACAAGAGATCCTGGGTTTAAAAACTGAACAAACAAAACTTGCAGAATACCAAGCAAAGGACATATATATGAATGAGCAACTTAAGTATCTGAACTCAGCTTTGCAGAAGCATCCCGAGCTGAAATACGAGCTGACTTTGAGAGTGTGGCAGACAGACTTCCTGCGCTTTTATCAGAGCCAGACCAATTACAACATTTCCAAGCACAGTATCAGCCTTCAGGCTACCCTCTACAAAGGCAAGAAGTCTTGCAGCTTCAATATCGATCACCCGGACACGCCAAAGATCGATGAAGCTCTGAAAACAGCCCTGGATATGATCGACGCCATGCCCGCGGATCCGGATTTTGTGGATGTGGAAGATGATCTCACTCTGGCCAAACCGCGCCAGATCGTGAACAATATCGAGGCCATCAGCCTGGATGAAAAGACCCGGATTTTAGGTGATCTCGCCCAGCGCGCCGCCAATTATGATTTCGAGCTTTACGGCACCTTTATCTGCAATCATCAGAGCGTGCATCTGCTGAACAGCAATGGTCTGGACAAAGTCAGCACCCAGTCTCCGATCTATCTGGAGGTAAAAGCGGTGCACAATGACAGCCAGGTTACAGTGCTGGAGACTTTCGGTGGCGATGATTTCAAGTATTTCGACGAAGCCGCCTTTGGCAAGAGCTTGCTCACCAAGGTCGCTTTAGCGCAAAATCCTGTGGTAGATGTAGATCCCGGCGAGTATGAAGTGATTCTGGCACCCCGCTGTGTAGCCGAATTTGCCCAATACCTCAGCTATGGAATGAATGCCCGGTCCGTGGACAGTCACAACAGTTTCTTTGAGGGCAAGCTGAATGAACAGCTTTTTCCCGCTAATTTCAACATCACCGATGATCCCACTGATCCCCAGATGATCCGCATGGACTATTCAGATCAGGGACACATCTACAGACCCCTTAAACTCATCGAAAATGGCCACTTCAGAGCCTTTATGTGTGGACAGTATTATCACCATAAGCTGGGCCTGCCCAAAAACGGCAATACCGGTAAATGCCTGAAGATCGACCCCGGCACAGCCAAGCTGGAAGACATGATAAAATCTGTAAAGAAAGGCCTTTACATCTCCAGCCTGCACTATATGAACTTCATCAATGCCAGAGCGACCTCGCTTACCGGACTTACCAGAGACGGCACCTTCCTGATCGAAGACGGGAAGATCACCAAAGTGGTAAACAACCTGCGTTTCACAGAGCGGATCTCCAGAATCTTTGAAAACATAATAGACTTTGAAGATACCGCCTACACCATCCCCTTTTCCGGTAACTACGGAGAATTCAGCGTGAGCTCTGCCAAGGCGCCCCATGCCAGGGTCCAGGGTTTCAATATCACCTCTTCCACCAGGACAATATAGGAATTTCATTATGAAGAATAAGATAAAAAACACTATCAACAAGCTGACCTCCCCGGACGTGAGCTTTGCCGATGTCCGCATTACTATTACAGATTCCGAAGGCAT
>CAXZAB010000215.1:0-4205 GCA_964293715.1 uncultured bacterium
GTAATGGGTTACTGATATGCCTATTATCAACGAACATCACGACGCCCGCGCTCACTATGATCACCTCTTGCGGCTGATAAGCAGCAGGAAGTTTCTGGATATGACAGGCCCTTCCAATGAGGTTCCGTACTATATCTGCCCCTTTAAGGTAGAAGAAACCCAGACGGTGTATCAATATATCGTTCAGCTCAAGAATGCTTTGGAGCTTAAGCAGGTAAGGACACTGGAGATCAATCTCTATCACCTCACCATCGAGCACCTAAAATCTATCAATGTTTTGGACACGTATATTCAAAATGAGCCAAACACGCCCAAAGAGAAGTTCTTCAAATCACTATCCGGCATCACGGATGCAGAAGAGTTTATCTGCCCGTTAATTCTTAATGAAATCGAAAGTGAAGACCACGATGTGGTTTTTATTACCGGTGTAGGCGAAGTATTCCCCTACATCCGTTCCCACAAGATTCTTTCCACTCTGGAGAGCAAATATACGGAGTGCCCTTTGGTACTATTCTTTCCGGGGACATATGAGACCGACAATATCAAGGGCTCCAATCTCACCCTGTTTGGAATCCTGGACGACAAATACTACCGGGCTTTCAACATATACCACTGCGGACCTTAACCCTAAGGAGGAAGAAGGAATAATGAAGATCAAAGATTTATTTCAAAAAGATATCGAACGTAAGATCGCTGGTGTGATTATGGCGGACGACGCCAGAAACATCCAGACTGAGATCGATGAATACGTCATAACCAAAGAAATCAAGACTCAGCTTGATAAACTTCTCTCCTCTTATATTAGTAGGGACGAACTGCCGGGAGTATGGATCTCAGGGTTTTTCGGCACAGGAAAATCGCACCTGCTCAAGATGCTCGCTTTGCTGTTTGAAGGGTGGCATCATGATGATTTTCATATAGCCGATGCCATGATGCAGAAATGTGAAAATGACGAAATACTCAAAGCCAATATTAAACTGATCAAGGCGATCCCGGCCCAAAGCATTTTATTTAACATCGATCAAAAAGCTGATACCGGCTCTCCCAAGGATTCTGATGCAGTTATCAATGTATTTGTAAAGGTCTTCAATGAAGCCTGTGGATACTATGGCAAGCATGCCTATATTGCCAAATTTGAGCGTGATCTGGACCGCCAGGGACTACTGGAAGCATTCAAAGAGGAGTATAAAAGAATCTCAGGCAAAGATTGGAAGATCGGAAGGGCCATGGCCGAAATGGAAGATCATAACGTTTCTACGGCCTACGCCTATATCACCAAAGCCCCTGAAGGCAGCATAAAAAACCTTCTGGGAGATTATTCACGCAACTACAAGGTTTCCATAGAAGAGTTTGCTCAAAATGTAGCAGATTATATCAATAAGAAAGGTAAAGATTTCCGCTTGATCTTCTGTGTGGATGAAGTTGGGCAATTCATTGCGGACAATACCAAACTTATGCTGAATTTCCAGACCATATCCGAAAGCTTTGACAAGTACTGCCAAAAGAAGGCTTGGATCATGGTAACCTCGCAATCGGATCTGGAGACCGTAGTAGGACAGCTTAAACAATCCCAAAGCACAGAATACGGCAAGATAACCGCCCGTTTTCCGATCAAGCTTAATCTGGGTGGAGCAAATGTGGAAGAGGTAATCCAAAAACGTTTGCTGCTAAAAAAGAAAGAACGTGAGACGGAACTGCTCAAGCTTTATCACAATCATGAAAACAGTATGCACAACCTCTTTCGCTTTTCTGAGGGGACCAGAAGCTACCGCAATTTCAGAGATTCTGATGATTTTATCCAAAATTACCCATTTATCCCTTATCAATCCTATCTCTTGCAATCTGTCTTTATCTCACTTTCCGTGCATGATGCTTTCCGGGGCATATGCACATCGGTAGGAGCGCGAAGCCTGCTTTCTATCTTCCAGTATGTGCTAATTCAATTGGCAACTACAGAAATTGGTGGGATAGCAGCATTTGACCTTATGTATGAAGGCATCGAGATAATGGTCAAAACGCATCTTTTGCACACTATCCAGACCGCAGAAGCCGCGCTTACCGATGAATTCGCTCTGCGCATCCTGAAAATCCTTTTCATCCTGAAATATGTGAAGGATTTTAAAGCTACCATCCGCAATATCCGCATCCTTCTCTTGCAGGATCTCAAAACCGACCCGGATACCCTGAATGAGAAGATCAAACAAGCACTTGAACTTCTGGAGCAGCAGACCTACATCGTTCGAAACGCGGATGAATACTCATATCTCACCAGCAATGAAAAAACCATCGAGCAACAGATCAAAAACACACAGATCGACGATACTGCGGTATCTGATGAGCTTGATAAACTGATGTTTGGCTACAACGATTTTCTGAAGCCCAAGATCCGGCATGAAGATAGCGATCAAGACTTTACTTATACCAGGAAGGTGGATGAAAGAGGCTACGGCAAGGCCTATGAACTAACCATTCAGCTTATCACCCCGAACTACCAGTTTTATGATAACGAGATGCAGATCAAAGCAAATTCGATGGGCCGGGCGGAACTCTTGATTTTGCTGCCTGCCGATAACAGGTTTTGGGAAGATCTGGCTCTATACAAAAAAACCGACAAATACTGTTTACAATCTGCCATGAGTTCCATTAGCGATAGTAACCGTTTGGTGGTGGCAACGAAACAACAGCAGAATGCACTTCGTATGAATGCCATTAAAAGACGTTTTGCAGAATTGCTGGGGAACTCAAAACTGATCCTGAGAGGTGATCTCTACACTGCAAGGAGTCCTGAGGCTATAGCCAAAATCAATGAAGCGGCACAGGCGCTGATCTCCCGGAGCTATCCCAATCTAAGCATGATCAGAGCAATCAAGGGGCAAGATTTTGCCGATGTGATCCTCAGCTCTCAAACCAGAATAGAAGACCTCACTGAACTCAGCGAAGCAGAACGGGATATGCTGGGAACCATCACCCTTGCTCAGGGAAGCTCCCAAAAACTAAGCCTGGTCACCTTAAATCAAAAATACTCAAAGAACCCCTATGGCTGGAGTGAATCTGCTATTCTCTACCTTCTGGCCAAGCTTATCTCTTTGAACAAAGTGGAAGTTTACACTCAAGGCAGAGCCCTGGAGCAGGAAGGTTTGATCCGGGAGCTGAGGCAAAAGAGTAGCTATAACTCGCTGATCATTCAAACTCAGGCTGAGTACTCCCAAGCCGAATTCCATAAATTTAAAAAGATCGCAGAAGAGCTGATGGGGCGCCCGGCTATCAGTACTACTGCCAAAGCTCTCACCAAAGAGTTTACCGAGGCACTGATAGCAGAAACCGAAATGCTGCAAAAATATTGCGAGAGAAAGGACGTGTTCAGCTTTGTGACTAAGCTGGAGGACGCGGTAAAGCAGTACAATGAAATTGTCGGCAAACCAGTGTCCTGGTTCTTTGAAGATTTTATGGCTCGGGAACAAGAGCTCTTGAAGCAGAAGCGAGAACTGATTGATCCCATCACCCGCTTTATGGAAAGCCACCAGGCAACAATCTATCACGATATCCACAACTTTATCCAGAATAATCAGGCAAACCTCAGCTACCTTGATAATGATTCGGTAAAGACACTGCAGGATGCTTTGATGGACAAAGCAATCTATATAGGCAGCAAACTGATGGATGCCAAGAGTAAGCACAATTTTCTCGATGAGCAGTTATCTCGTTTGCTCATTGATGAAAAAGATAAAGCCGAAAAGCTTACGAAGCCGCTTTATGAATCCCTTAAAATCCAGGCTGAAGGCATCCAACCCCTACTTGAAAGGATCGATATGGTATATCTAAACTATATGGATACTATCAAACGAGCAACTCTGATCCCGGTGATAAGCACAAGCTCAAGTAAATTCATAGACCATCACTACCTGGAATTATTAAATGAGATAGAAGCAAAGCGTGCTCCAAAGGAAGAGGGCAAACCAATAACAAAAATTATCAGCATAAAAAGCTTAAAACCTCAGTTCAAAAAAGGTATCATCGAAACAAGTGCAGATCTGGATGAATACCTTAAACAATTGAAAGAGACTTATCTTGCTGAGCTACAAAGAGGCAACAGGATAAAGGTATGAGCGCTGAATCTGCTGCAAACCTGAATTTCTCCGCTCTGGTAAACCAGATACGTGATTTGAAGCCTTTCAGAGCCTATTTCCAGATTGTGGATTCAGTGA
>CAXZAB010000216.1:0-4203 GCA_964293715.1 uncultured bacterium
GAACTGCCTATATATAGTGCAGGAATTGAGCCAAAAGCGCCAGATCAGGACAAGTAACTGTTTGACATAGAGATAGATGGGTTTGGCGAAAATCTGGATGTGGTGAATAATACCACAACAAAATAGGATTCAGAGGGGGATGTGGTGAAATATACAACTTATTTGGGTGGAATATCGATGCCCAAAGCGCTCAGTTTCTTCCAGAGATTGGATTTGTCCATCTTGAGATAAGATGCTGTCTTACTTATGTTTAGATCATGAGAGACAAGGGCTTGTTCCAGAAAATTGCGTTCGAAGTTATGCACGATTTCGCGGTAAGATAAGGCTTCCTTTTCCTCGCTATTCTGTATTGTGGTGAAATCTACCACGCTGAGCGTTTCATTTTGAGAAAAGACCAGCGCGCGTTCCACGGTATTTTTCAATTCCCGGACATTACCAGGGTAGCTCTGCTCCAAAAGCCAAGCTGCAGCAGAGGGTGCCAGGCTTTTTGGGCTGATCTGATGCCGGCTGCAGAAACTGTTGATGAAATGCCGGCTGAGGGGAATGATGTCTTCTACTCTTTGTCTGAGAGGCGGAACCTCGATGACGATGCTGCTGATGCGATAGTAAAGGTCATCCCTGAATTCACCGTCTTTGATCATCTGAGCCAAATCTTGATTTGAGGCACTGATGAGGCGGGTATTCACTTTTTGGGTCTGGCCTCCCAGCTTTTGGATCTCCTGCTCGGAGATTGCGCGCAAGAGTTTTGCCTGTCCCGGCATGGGCAATTCGCTGATTTCATCCAAAAATATGCTGGAATCTTCGGCATATTCAAAATAGCCTTTTTGCGTTCCCACGGCTCCGGTGAAAGCCCCTTTTTCATAGCCAAATACTTCTGCTTCAAAGAGTTCATGAGGAATAGAGGCACAATTTACAATCACCATATCTTTTGCACTTTGATCTGATAATCTGTGAATAGCCCGGGCGACAAGCTCTTTGCCTACGCCGGTTTCTCCCAGGATGAGTACGGGGGTGTGAAATTTAGCTGCCCGGATGATGCTGGCATAGAGACTTTGCATGGGTTCGGAGCTGCCAATCATCCCGATGGATGACACTTGCAGATTGCGCAGTTCTCTTTGCATAATGACGCTTTCGCTGAGGCGGGATAACCGGATAAAAAGGTGATCTTTGGAAATGGGCTTTTCGATAAAGTCCTTGGCCCCATACTTGATGGCATTCACCGCGTCCGGGATGTGTCCGGAACCGGAGATCATCAAAATAGCCATCCCGGGAAATTCTGCATGGGCCTCTTCCAATATGCAAAAGCCGTCTTGCAAAGCTGGAAAACACATATCTTGCATCAAGAGGTCATATTGTTTGGCTTGCAACAAGGCGCGGGCTTCCTCGCAGCTGCTGGCAGTATCCACCTGGTAACCCTGAGAACGGATCATATTGGCGGTGAGACGGCAAAATATATGATCGTCATCGGCAATCAAGATCTTGATCTCAGTCATCATGCTCTCCTTTTAGCCAGAGCAAAACGGTGGTGCCCAGACCTTCTTCACTTTCTATTTCAAAGATTCCGCCCATGGAATCGATGATCTTGCGGGTTTCGGGAATGCCGATCCCGGTGCCAAATTGATTTGTGGTAAAGAACGGTTTGAAAATATCTTCCATATATCTGGCAGGTATGCCTTTGCCATTATCTTCCACCTCCACCAGAATGCTGCGTCCGGCTTTGGGACTTTTGCCGGGAGGGAAGGCTTTGATTGTGATTTGCAGATTGCCGCCGTCCGGCATAGCTTCGGTGGCGTTGTTTATGGTATTGACCAGAGCCTCTTCAAAGCGAATGGGCTCGATACGGGTGTGGATGGAATTGAGCTGGTAATTCTTGATCAGATTTACATTGTCAGGGATTCTCACATCACCCAGAGCATGTTCTATGGAGGGAACCAAATCCTGAGATTTCAGCTCATAATCCCGCATTTCGGTGAAGCGCTGGAAAGCGTGAGTAAAGATGCGGATCTTCTCGATCTCACCTTTGATGATGCCCAGATACTCTTTATCGGCTTCGTTTTCAGTGGCCTTTAAGGGGTCCAAAGCCAGGAGTACATTGGTGATATGCCGGCGCACATGATGCGACAAGCGGCGGGCGGTTTCAGCCCATTCCAGGCTCTGCTCATGTCCATCCTGAGCGAGGCTGAAGAGACAGATCAGATAGCGGGTTCTAAGTCCCGTATACTTTTCAATGTGCAGGCGCATGGTTTTGCCTGCAATCTGCACCTGACTGTCTTCATAACCGGTCCATTTACTGCGCAAACTTCTCAGAGCATGGAAAAAACCAGGCAAGCTGTCATCCAGAAAATTGAGATTGGCCTGGGGATTGTGCCCCAAAATCAAGGCCGCTGCAGTTTTGTTTATAAATGATATTTTGCCCTTCCGGGAGACTAAAATCAGCCCCTCTTCTAATTGATTGAGGCTGGACACAAAGGTCTGTCTCTGTTTCTTTATCAAGATAATGGCATAGAGCAAAAACAGCAGCAAGATCAAGGTTATCAGAGGAAGGCCCGCCATAAACAGCCTGTAAATATAGCTGCTGCCCGGAATCGGATCCAGAGAGTACAGCATGAGAGTCTGTCCGGACACGACCGCGATTTGGCGCTCGTTATCCCTTCCGTTGTCAATCACCTCCAGCCAAATATTCTGCTTATCCGGGAAAGGACTTCTCAGTCTGGTCAGCTCTTTATAATTATGGTTCAGGACCACGATCTCGTCTTTGTTACCCAGAGCAAGGATCGTTTTGTATCCTTTTTGCTTGATATCTGCTATGGCCAATACACGTTTGATATTGAGCACCTGGCGCGGCGTGATATCAATCAGCTGCTTGTCATATAGCCTTAGTCCTTGCAGATTGTCATTTATCACAAGGTAATAGTTCGCAGAGTTGTCCAACCTCTGCAGATGGTAAACTGAGGGATTAAATTCCAGAGTATTGGGCAGATTCAGCTCCTTGATTCTTTTGAGCTGACCTGATTCATAATCTAAGCGTAAGATCATATCTGATTCAGTATTTGCACCCCGGGTGCTGATGCGCACAAAAATATCCGGGATGCCGTCCTGATCCACATCTTTGACCTGCAATTTGGCTTCGCCCAGGCCATCAAAAATTTTGTGCTGAGTCTCAAGCTTGCCATAGCGATCCAAGATCGTGATATGTCCGCTGTTATCATCCAAGCCATGCCTGGATTCTACGGTATTGTTGAGAGAGAGATTGGTAAAGATGAATTCACGTTTTCCATTATTATCCAAATCCTCAAAATGCAAACTGGTGAGACTGCAGGGAGTGCGGAAAAACCATTTCAATGCGCCGGTTTCAAAATCGAAAACCATGAGTCCGCGTGGATTTACGCTATAGCCGTCCAGAGCTAAACAAACCAAATCCAGCCTGCCATCATCATCAATATCGTCCAAAAACTGCGGCAGGATCTGCGCGGTCCATTCATAAGATTCTACATCCATCAGAGCGTCATCCCGGGGATAGGGCTCAAACCTTTTCATCTCACGCTTGAGCGGCACCTGCCAGGTATACTGGACAGCGTCAAGGTAAAGAGCTTCCTTATCATTGTAAGAATAGAATAGCCAAGAGCTGTTGTCGGTGGGATCGGCCAGAGCTTTCAGGCAAGAGATCTTGCCTTCGGAGATATTGATCTGAGAGATGGCTTTGCCATGCAGGTTTTGAAGCATAACATAGCTTCCGGCACCTTGAGGATGAGCGGTGATGAGGAGCGGCTTGCCGTCTGATCTCAGGTCCGCAAACAGAGGCAGAGCTGTGGTATTTTCAAAACGATAAGAGGATTGCAGCTTGAGCTCATGAGTGTGAAACTGGCTGATTTTATCACAGGAACTTAGGCAAAGCAGCAAGAAGATCAAGAAAGCCAAGCATAGGAATATCCGCTTAAAATCAGTGTGGGTCAAGTCTTTCATACTTTCTGTGACCTCAAAACTAAAATCGTGATAAAACACAAAATCAAAATAGAGTCTTTCTTCATCTAAACCTCATCTTTATAGATAAAACAAGTTTTAATGATCATACTAAAACCGTCAAGATAAAAGGTTTCATACCCTGTGCTTTTGTGTGGAAGACTGCTTAATCAGCGAAATCACTTCAAGCTGTGATCCTCACGGAACAAGAGAATAAGCTGGCGATATCCCTGATAGACAAAA
>CAXZAB010000217.1:0-4196 GCA_964293715.1 uncultured bacterium
AGATACCAAGAATAAATCCTCTCATCTTTACGGCATCTCTACTATAACTTATGCAGTGAGGTTAGTTCGGGTCACAAGATTTGGGTGGCCGGGGGAAAGCTCTTAATATCGGATTCAAAGAAAGCATTAGATGGAATGCCTGATATTCTAAACACGCTTGACCTTCTAATGCGTGGATCAAATCCCGGACCGCTGACCTCAAGATCTGTGCGTAGCTGAAAATCAACCTGAAGCCTACCCTGCCAAAATCTCAGCGATAAACAAAAAAAAAGCGGCCACATGTTCTTACATGCAGGCCGCTTAATTTATGGTGGAGCATAGCGGGATCGAACCGCTGACCTCTTGACTGCCAGTCAAGCGCTCTCCCAGCTGAGCTAATGCCCCATAGGTCGCGTTAATCAGTTCCGTCACTCTTTTCATCTGACTATTTTTGTCAAGCGGAAAATAGCGATTGTTTTTTGTCAATAGCTCCATAGCGCTGAATATTAAGAGTTTAACTAATAAAAAAACCATGCTGCTCGGACTCGCCATCTGCTAATGCGAAAATATTCCTTGTGTAAAAACACAAGTATAGAATAGTGGCTCTTTTAGAGAATATTATGATCCAAAGTGGAGGATAGAATGCTCGAAGATCTTAGAAAAAGACAGAAGATCATCATTTATTTCGTAGTCGTAATTTTCGTCCTGGGGATGGGAGCTATCGGCATAGTGGAGATTTTTAACCCCAAGCCCTTTCTGGGCAAAGTAGAAGGGAAAAAGATCACCCTGGAAATGTATCAAGCCAAATTGCAAGAAGTGCATGCCCGGTATAGCGAAAGCAATCCGGATCAACCTATAGACGATAACGTCCGCCGTTCCTTGGAAGGTTCTGCTTGGCAAGAACTGGTGGACGGTATATTGTGGGACAAACAGATCAAAAAACATAAGATCAAAGTCACAAACAGTGACATCATCACCGAGATGCAAAATAACCCTCCGCAGGATTTGATGCAAAACGAATCGCTGCAAACTAATGGCAGATTTGACAACAGTAAATACCTCTCTGCCTTAAAAAACAATCCGGAATTCTTTCTGATGATGGAAGACTATGTATCCAGCTATCTTCCCCGCAAACGTCTGCAAGAAAAGATCCAAGCTGCTGCCGGCATTACGATCGACAGCCTGAAAGCAGAGTATAAAAAGGAAAATGACAAGGTTTCCGGCGAGATTTTGTTCTTTGATTACAACACCATCACCGGTGTGGAAGTCACAGATGATGAGATCAGTGATCATTATGAAGCCCACAAAGATGAAGAATATAAAAAAGGCCCGGGCACCCGCATCCGTTACCTCTCCTTTAATGTAGCCCCTTCTGGTGAAGACTTTGAAGAAGCCAAGCGTTCAGCTGTTCTGCTTCGGGAGCGCATTATGAACGGAGAAGATTTTGGCGAACTGGCCCGGGAATATTCCGAAGACCCCGGTTCCGGTCAAAATGGCGGATCTCTGGGAGAATTCGGTAAAGGCCAGATGGTCCCCGAATTTGAAAAAGCCGCCTTTGCCATGGAAGAGGGACAGATCTCTCAGCCGGTGAAGTCAGACTTTGGTTGGCACATCATCCGTTTGGACAAGTGGGTTGATAGAAATCCTGAAGTATCCAAAGTGGAAGCCAGCCACATCCTCTTTAAAGTGGAAGCCAGCGAAACTACCCGTGCTAATCTGGAAGAGAAAGCCCTGGAAGCCCAGAAAGCTCTCAAAAAGAAAGATATCGATGTAGTGGCCAAAGCTCTGGAAATGGAGCCCAAAGACACCGATTGGGTGGAGCACGATGCTCAATACATTCCTGGACTTGGTCAAAATCCTCAGCTTTTGGCCTGGATGATCAAAGCCAAGAAGGGTCAGGTTTCAGACATTATCCGCGACCAACAACAGAATATCATCGTAGCCAAAGTAGTGGACAACGCCAAAAAGTATTACGAAGATTTTGACAAAGTAAGACTGCGCATCAAATACGAATTGGAACGCAATAAGAAGATCGCCAAAGCCAAAGTGAAGGCCGACGAATTTGTAGCCAAGTATTCCAAAGACGAATACTTTGCCAAAGCCGAAGCCGAAGGCTGGAAAGTAACTGAAGTTCAGAATTACAAACGCGGAAACAACACCCCTGGTGTAGGAGTTTCCGAAATGTTTGCCGATAAAGCCCTGGCCTTGGAAGAAGGCGGAATGACAGGCTTGATTCATGATGAAAAGGGCAGCTACATATTTAGGGCTACCAACCGTATCAAACCTGATATGGCAGCTTTTGAGAAAGATAAAGATGCCCAGAAGACAATCCGCGAATCCCTCGAAAACAAAGCTTGGGGTCGCTGGTATCAGGATATGAGAGAAAATGCGGAAATCATAGATAACCGCGCCAAATTCGGCATGTAAAAACTATATTTACAGGATTCCCTGTACAAATAATCGGATGCGAAAACCACACAGTTTTCGCATCCCTTTTCATAAGAAGGAGATACAATGAGCAAACTTATGGCCAGCGTAAGCGGTGTAAGAGGAATATTTGGTGAAAGCCTCACCCCGCCCCTCGTACAGAAATACGTAAGCAGTTTTGGCCTCATGCAAAAAAAAGCGCATGGCAAAGGCAGAATTATCATCGGCAGAGATAGCCGCACCACGGGAGAAGCCATGATGCATATCGTGGCCGGCACCCTGATGAGCATCGGCCTGGATGTAACCTATCTGGGCATCGCTTCCACCCCCACTATCCTTTTAGCTGTGGAAGAAAGTGAAGCCATTGGCGGCATCGCCATCACCGCTTCCCACAATCCGCCCCAGTGGAATGCTATGAAGTTTGTGGATAACGACGGGATGTTTTTGGCTCCGCAAAAAGCCGCAGACTTTTTATCCTCCGTAGATCAGGACGTCCCCTGGGCAAACTGGCAGGAGATCGGTAAGTTTGACCGCGACAACGATGCCATTCAGCGGCATTTGGACAAGATTCTGGCCATTGACTACCTGGATGTGGATACTATCCGCTCCAAACGCTTTAAAGTGGTGCTGGACAGTGTGAATGGAGCCGGCGCCTTTACCTCCGAATCCCTGCTCAAAGCTTTGGGCTGTGAAGTGATCAGCATCAATAGCGAGCCCACAGGTATCTTTGCGCATCCTGCCGAGCCGCTCAATAAAAATTTGGGCCAGCTGGAAGCAGCCGTGCAAAAACATCAGGCTGATCTTGGCTTTGCCACGGATCCTGATGTGGACAGGCTTTCCATCGTCTCAGAGCTGGGCAAATGCATAGGTGAAGAGCTCAGCATCGCGCTCTGCGCACTCTTTGTTCTGCCCAAAAGAAAGGGCGATATTGTGGTGAATCTCTCCACCTCCATGCTCTCGGATGATATTGCCAAATCCTTTGGAGTCAAAGTCCATCGCACCAAAGTAGGCGAAATCAACGTCGGTAAAAAGATGCAGGAGATTTCCTCTCCCATCGGCGGAGAAGGCAATGGTGGCATCATCTGCCCTGAGGTGCATTATACCCCCGACGCTCCGGCCGGCATGGCCCTGATCCTGGGTCTTTTGGCTGAAAGCGGTAAAACGGTCTCCGAGCTTGTGGCCGAATTGCCCACATACTATTTTGCCAAGGATAAGCTGCAGCTCAAACCCTCGGATATGGAAGCAGCCATGGCTAAAGTGCCCAAAATCCTGGAAGGATATGAGATTGATACCCAGGATGGGATCAAAGGCACGAAAACAGATCATTGGATCCATGTGCGAAAATCCGGTACAGAGCCCATCATCAGAGTGTATGTGGAGAGCGCTTCGCAGGCTAAAAGCGATGAGATTTGTCAAAATATTCTGCGAGCGTTGAAGGTCTGAGGTTTTAGCGTTTTAGGGTGGGGCGGTTTGTTTCCACCCTAATCAATTCTAAAGTTTTAACGTTGTATCGTTTTATGGTTTTAAGGTGACGACCTGTTCTGCCTAATCGTAATCTCAGGTTTTATAGTTGTATGGGCTTAGGGCAGAAGGTTGTTCTGGCTAAAGCGCATGCTCAAATTACAGAGTTGTATGGTTTTAATGTTTTAGGCTGGACAACATTTCCCGCCTAATTGTATTCCAAAACATCTCTGTCTGCAAACCGGCTTGAAAGACTCAAGGCAGCGGCTTTAGCCGTTGCGCCACAAGCTATTATCCGCCCAAGACTTTTTCCGGGCCTTTTAAGGCAC
>CAXZAB010000218.1:0-4189 GCA_964293715.1 uncultured bacterium
AAAATATCTCTTGCCATAAAATTAGCGAATGAACACCTTGTGTTTATCTAAAGATTTTGTAGTTAAAGGAGGAATAAGAGAGGTGTCCATGATAGTTAGCTGGGACCATCAATCTTGGTTGGCTCGCTTTGCTGCCCGCAGCACTGGGCCAAATTATTACCGCGACCTCAGAAAAGAGGTGTTTCACAACACTGTGGAAATTATCCGGGAGGGACGTTACGAATCGATCTCTGGGAATGAAACATTGTTGGACAATGACAAACATCAAAACTCCATGTTCTATCCAGATACCCGCTTGATTAACTTTCCCAAACCGATCGCCGCATATGATACTAAAATCTATACACTGGAAGCGGACTGCCTTGAAACAAGCAGATTATTGCAATTGACGGGCTATAATCCTGCAGTTTTGAATATGGCAAATGCTTACAATCCAGGTGGAGCCGTAACAAAAGGTAGCGGAGCCCAAGAGGAGAACTTATTTCGTCGCTCCACAGCATTTATGTCTCTCTATCAATTTGTGGACTATTGCCAGCAATATGGGGTTAAACGTAATTTAGAATTTAGTTATCCGATCCCCGAGGAAGCAGGCGGGATTTATTCACCTGATTTACTTGTATTTCGCTATTCGGAGAGGACCGGATATTATTTGTTGGACTCCCCTTATCCTATGCAAATGATTAGCGTGGCTGCTTTTTCTCACCCCCCTATGGAAGTTATTGATGGCAAACTACGCATTATAGAGCGGATGATTTCCCCGACCAAAGAAAAGATCCGGGCGATCTTGAGGATTGGGAAAGCCCATGGTCATGATGCTCTGGTCCTGAGTGCATGGGGCTGCGGAGCATTCAGGAATCCACCTGAACATATGGCTGAACTTTTCCGGGAAGTACTATCAGAAAATATTTTTAGCCATGCCTTTAGACTGATTGTCTTTACCATTATTGATGATCATAATGCTCATAAACTGCATAATCCCTTGGGCAACGTAATCCCCTTCCAGGTTGTCTTTAATCAGTGAAGATGAAATGAAAAAGCAAATCTGCCCACTCTGCGGGTCCAGCAATGTGCTGCCCATCGTTTATGGATTCCCAAGTCTTGCAATGGCGGAAGATAGCCTATCGCATTAGACTGGATGGCATCGACTGCCCAAAGAAGATAAGCAAGGAAACATCGAATTGGTAATACTTGATTTGATTGCTAAAGGCATGATTAAAACAAGTTTGTTTTGCATAGAATATACACTCTTGTGTCACTCGATAAACTGATTCTGCATATACATCAAGCACTTAGGTATGGTTCAATTATTTCCACGTCAAATAGAACTCAGATTGTAACATTAGATTAGCTTAAATAGAGCAAGCACTTAGCTTGCTCTATTTTTGTCTTGACGGGGAAGGTAATACGACCTTGAATGGGAAACATATTAGTGGTTAAGAATCGCTAAACAATGATATGAAAGGTAGGTTAAGAATATGATACACGTTGAATTATCAGACATTACAAAATTCACAGGCGATGCGATAGTGAATGCTGCAAATACATCCCTCTTAGGAGGGGGTGGCGTGGATGGCGCTATTCACCGGGCTGCCGGCAAGGGATTGTTGGAAGAATGCAGAGTTCTGGGCGGATGCGCTACAGGTGACGCTAAGATGACCGGTGGACACGGGCTGCCGGCAAAGTATGTGATTCACACTGTAGGTCCTGTGTGGCAAGGCGGAGGTCATGACGAAGCTAAGCTCTTGGCTTCTTGTTATCGCCGGAGTATGGAAATAGCCTTGGAACACAATTTTGCCTCCATAGCATTCCCCAATATCTCGACTGGGGTCTATCGTTTTCCTAAGGAATTGGCGGCTGAGATCGCAATAAACACTGTCAAGAAGGCTCTGCTTGAATCGCCTGCGATGGGAGTGCATTTCTCTTGCTTTGACGAAGAGAATTACCGCATTTATATGGATTTATTGTAGGATTAATGGCATTAATTTAGGAGAGGTGGAGGTAGCTCCCATGATAAAAGGTTCATCTCCGGGTTGCCATAAATCCAAAAAAGCGAGAATCAATCCCACCTTACTATATGGTTTGAAGATACTATGCCTATTCGGAAAGGACTACCTTGCGTAGGGATTTTCCGCTATCACTGTCCATACGGATCAGGTATACACCGGTAGGCAATTTGCTATCAAGCTTATCGGTGCCATCCCATTGCAGCAGGAAATTCCCTTTGTCCTTAGCCCCATTGAACAGCGTTTTCACGATTTGTCCACGTGCATTAAATACCTGCACAGTGACTTGTCCACTCTTCAACATGGCACAAGAGATATTGATGATGGGGTTAAACGGATTGGGATAAGTATTGTTGATACCCTGAATAAGAGGAACTTCGAGGGAGGGAGCATTTGCAAGGATCACATTGATGTGGATAGGGCCGTGAAAGTCACTCGCACCATTGTAATCCACATTTTCCAGCCAATAATAATAGGTGCCGGGACTACTCAGATTTTTATCGGTATAAACATATACCTTCTGCTGCGAAGTATTGGTAGCAGGGATCAGGTTGCTAATCAATTCGGCGGTTCCCAGATCGTACTCAGTATTGCGATATATGTAGAATCCGCTTACGCCGGTCTCGGTTTGAGTAACCCAGGTAAGCACCGTGTCGTTATATCCACTTAGGCTCACGGTAAAAGAGGAGAGCTCTAAGGGAAGAGTTGGGTTGTCATTCAGAACAACTACCACATCACCCTTGGCGTCGAAATTGACATTTTCAAACGAATAACTGCTATTAAATGGGTCAATAGAACTTCCTTCAAGTATCTGACCACCAAGGGTAACCAACCAACAGTACCAATCAATATTACCAAACCAAGAAGGTCTATGCACTATGACGTTTTTGGTTCCGCTTGTATCAATAGTGTAAATCACAGCGGGGATACCGGAGTCGGTCCCAAGCAAGGACTCTGGAATAGTTCCACCATGGGTAATAGAGGCACCGGTAGCAGTTCCGTCGTCGTTCACTACCACAACTTGGGCAGTTCCGGTAGTTACTGAGATCTCATTTGAATCAATGCTAGTGCCATAAGCATTGTAAGCACGCACCACATATTTGTATGTAGTGTTAGGACTTAGGCCGGTCACGACCTTCTGGGTCGTATTACCTGCATCGTAATTTTCATAGCCGGAAACGAAGATCCTGCTGATCATGGTATGGAAACCAAGGTAATCCAGGGTGTCCACGGGATATTGATCCCAGTCGTTAATACTATAAGCAGTGGTAGGCGAGATAGCGGCAGCTTTCCTTACCAGGGTCATGTCTGCTCCCCAGTTCGCTATCTGGTTTACAACGCCTACTAAATCAATTTGGATTCCATTATGATACAGGGCCAACACATCATTTCCGTTGAAGTTCATAACATTGCTCTTTGTTCTCAAATTCACCATATTGCCTGTTATATAAGAACCTTGGCTTGGGTAGTATGCGATTACATAAACGCTGTTGTGTGCAAGAGTCCCTCCAAGTGTTAGCTCATCACAGAATTCTCCGGCGCCGTCAGCTTGCTTCATCAAGGAGTAGTTACTCAAGTCAACCGCTACGCCAGTGCCATTGAAGATCTCAATGGCTTTTTTATTGCTTAATCCCTCGATGTACTCTGATATAATCAGATTTGTTGTTGCTGCTGCGCCCAAAGTATAGACATCCAGACAGTATCCGGTAGCTCTGGCTACGGTATTCCAATTTGCAGTAAAACCGGCATTATGGATAGCAGTGGCTGCAATAGCTGTAGTAGCTGCTGCAGCAGCAGGAGGCACATACCTCAAAATAAAGTCATCTACAAATATCTCTTGACCAGCTGTCTTGTTAATTTCGAGATAGATTTTGTTCCCTGAACTTGGACTAATTGGAAACAAAAATGTGTAATTGTATTGCATGTAACTTTTATCGTCTAAAAACCAGTCACCATTCAATGCTTCAATATTAGTATAAGTACTACCGCTATCGGTGCTATATCTTATTGTAAAAGATGGCCTAGGGCTATTATCCCAACGGGCTAAATAAACACTAAACCCACTTACCGTTTCAGAGCATTCGTAACGGAAATAATGAGAACCTGACTGCAATTTCCATGCGAACCCCTTAGAACGTGCATAGTAGGTTTCTCGTAAAGCTGAGTCTGAACTAAAAGCGTCATTA
>CAXZAB010000219.1:0-4186 GCA_964293715.1 uncultured bacterium
ACTACCGCAGTCATCCAAACTACACCATCGGCAAGCTGGGTGTAAACTACCGTTATAATGCCAAGAAGAAAGGCTACGAGATCACGCGCATCCTGAAGGGTGACCATTGGGAAAGTGAAAACCGCTCTCCTCTGATGAATCCAGGCATGCAGGTCTGTGAAGGCTGGATCATCAAAGCGGTAAATGGTGATCCTGTAAGCAAGACGGTAACTCCTGAACGCCTCACCGTGAACCAAGCCGGTAAGCAGGTGCAGCTCAGTCTCACAAGTCCCGATGGTAAAGAAACAAAGAATGTTTCAGTGCATACCATGAAGAACGAAGCCAAAGCCCGCTACCGTGATTGGGTGGAAGGCAACCGTGAGTATGTGCACAAAGCCTCCAAAGGTAAGCTTGGCTATCTGCATATCCCCGATATGGGGGAGGACGGTCTGACCGAGTTTCATCGCTATTTCCTGGCTGAGGTGGATTACGAAGGCCTGGTGATAGATGTGCGGCACAATGGGGGTGGCAGCATATCCGGTCTTCTTCTGCAAAAACTGGCGCGCAAACGTATCGGCTACGATCTTACCCGTTGGTGGGGCGCGAGCCCTTACATGGAAGATGCTCCCATGGGCCCGATGGTTTGCATCACGGATGAACTTGCCGGCAGCGATGGCGATATCTTTTCTCACAGCTTCAAGCTCTTGGGCCTGGGTAAACTGATCGGTAAACGTACCTGGGGCGGTGTGGTCGGCATCTGGGCCAGACATTGGCTGGTAGATGGAACCATCACCACGCAGCCTGAATTCAGCTTCTGGTTCCAGGATGTGGGCTGGGGTGTGGAAAATTACGGCACCGATCCCGATATCGAAGTGGAGATTATGCCGCAAGATTATGTGGCTGGAAAGGACCCACAACTGGATATGGGCATCAAGACAGCCCTGGCGGAGATCAAAAAGAATCCACCGCTCAAGCCCGACTTCAGCAAGATACCCAGAAGAACCTTGCCCTGATAATTATAAGGGGCGGTCTTTTGCCCCGCCCCTACTTTATTATCTATAGGGGACATGGAACAATAATTGCTTGCTTATCAGCAATAGGTGCCAGTTCAATAAGTCGCCGTATGATCAGATAAAGGAATGAGGATAAAAATGGATAGAGAAATACCTGCCAAAGAGCGAGTGCGCAAAAAGCTTAAGGTTGTTCTACTTGTGGCTTTGCTCTTGTCAGTTCTCATTATTGGGCAGATTATGATAAGCCGTTCTTTAAAATCGGTAACAGTGCATCGCAGCGACATTCTTATAGCCAAGGTAGAGCGAGGCAGGATGGAAGGCTCGTTTAGCGCTGAGGCAATAGTCACCCCTATCAGCACTTACAGTGTTGAGGCAATGACCGGAGGCAGAATTGAAGCTATCTACTATAATGCCGGAGACTATGTAAAGAAGGGTGACAGCATTCTGAAACTCAGTAATGATGATCTCAAGCTGAATCTTCTGGCCCAGGAAGCTTCCGTAACCGATCAGGTAAATAATCTGAGCAACGCCAGGATACTGAGCAATCAAAGCAGACTGAGCAATAAGCTTAAGATTGCCGAGGCACACAATTCCCTCAAGCGTGAGCAACGCAATTTCACACAAAAGAGCGAGCTTCACCAAAGTGGATACATAGCACAAGAGGAGTTTCTAATTGCAGAGGAGGAGTATCAGATAGCTGAAACCCGATATACCTATCTTCAGGAAGAAGCCCGGACAGATTCGCTATACAGACAGCAGCAGCTCTTACAACTTGAAGGGGCGGTAAATCAGCTCCAGCTCAGCCTCCAGCAGATTCGCAACCGCATCAATGAGCTGGATGTGAAGGCTCCCATGAGTGGCCAAATCACAGAGATAGATCTCAGATTAGGGCAAATTATCAGTACGGGCAGCTTTATTGCTGTAATCGAAGATGACACCCGTTATTACTTGCAGGCCAAAGTTGACCAATATTATCTGGGCAGGCTGAGTGTGAATGCGATGGCCAGGGTTCGGGTTCAGGGTGAAGAAACAGTGCTGAATGTGATGAAAATCCATCCCCGGCTGGCAAATGATAAGGTACTGGTAGATATCCAGGGCGACATTCCCAAGGCTTTGAAATCCGGACAATCCGTCTCTGTGGATATCATTACGGATAGCCTGGAAGATGTGCTGTTTTTGCCGCAAGGTCAGTATTTGGCCGATGGCTCGGGTACTTGGGTTTATGTGCTAAGTCCGGATGGCAAAAAAGCCATTAAACGCAGAGTGTCCATGGGTTTTAGAAACATTCGTGAAGCAGAAGTAATAGATGGACTAAGCGCTGGTGAAGAAGTGATAATCTCTTCTTACAAAGCTTTCCAGGATAAAGAAATCATTAAAATCAAGGATTGAGTATGAATATTCAACATGTAAAGCTCGCCCTTAGAGAAGTAAAGAAACAGAAGCTTAGCTTTCTGATCGCGATCTTGGGTATGGCCGTCAGTTTCGCAGCGGTGGCTCATCTGCTTTCTTACTCATTATTCTATTTGAACTTCGACCGCCAGGTAGATAGTCCTGAAGAGTGGTATCGCTTGAGACTCACCGAGCTAGATCCTGATTTCGGAGAGCTGGAGTCAGGTGGTTTCTTTGTGCAAACGGCAGGCATGATGCTAAAAGACATCCCGGAAGTGAGCGAGTATTTGATTTATGATACGATCGAAATCAAATTCAGTCTTCGTTGCGACGATAAGCCCTTTCCCATGAATCAGAGAACATCTGTTTCGCGGAACTTTACTGAGCATTACAAATTGGAGATTGTGTATGGCAACCCGGATTCGATCTTAGCCAATCCCCAGAACCTGATTCTCAGTCAGAGCTATGCAAAGCGTATGTTTGGTGATGTGAACCCCGTGGGCAAAGAGGTTTATTCGGGGCCCAAAGCTACATTTAAGATCTCAGGTGTATTTGCAGATCTTCCCGAAAACCTACACTTGCGACACGATATTTATTCGACAATTTACTATGAATCTGATATTGCCGATGATGAGGATGCATGGTATTGGCTGGGTCATGTGAGGGTGCGCGTTCCTGATAAAGAGGCAGTTGCAGTAGTGCAGAGTAAGCTAAATGAAATGCTCGTCAAACACCAGTCTCTGATGAACCGCGAAAGCCCTATGCAAGTGAAGCTGGACCCCATATCCAAGATTCATTTCATCACTGGTCTTAGAGAAGATGCACCCACGATGTCCATCCTGAATGTTTACGCTATCCTTGCTTTGGCAGTGATGATCCTGGTGGCAGCTCTGCTAAATTTCCTGATGATCATTGGTCTATCGTGGCAAAAACGCAGCGATGAGTTTTATTTCCGCCGAGCTTTAGGTGCCGGAAGAGCCGAACTATTTGTTCAAATGGCTTGGGAATATGGGGTTTACTTCATCATATCCGTGCTCTTGAGTATTGCGCTTTATGCTGCAACCTTGAGTATCTTCAAAGATCTGGTGCAGGTAGATACTCTGAGCTATGCGCTGTTTAAGATGCCCTATCTCGCTTTTACTGTGGCAGCTCTGTTCTTTTTGGGCATCATCTCAGGCCTTGTCATTGTTTGGCGCCATTCCAGGATTATGCTGGAGCAACAGGATTGGCATCATTTTCATAGGCATCGGGGCAGCCAGATTTTGCTGCTTGTGCAGATGACCATTAGCTTTGCCTTGGTTAGCATTGCCTTTTCTGCATTGCAGCAATACTCCTTTATCCGTAATTGGGATTGGGGCTGGGATAGTAAAAATACAGTGCAGTATAGCTATCTGAGCATTGTGGATTCTCAGAGTAGGGGCTATTATGATAGCAAAGTACTGCGGCAGAGGATCAAGGAGATTCCTGGAATACTGAAAGAGAGTGTTAGCATGGTAAATACCATATCAGAATCAATTAACTCTTACAATGGCTTTTCTGAGGTACCACTATTGCTTGAAGGCAGTAAACAAAACACTCCGTACCATGCCTATCAATGTCAATCTATACCTGATTTCTTTGAAACCAGAGAGATTATACTATTGGAAGGGGTTTTCCCGGATCAGGAAACTGACACCGAGATTCTGATTAACGAAAGTTTTGCCAGGAAGTACTTCAGTTCTGAGAGTCCCTTGGGAAAGAAGCTGCGCTATAGCTACGATGGGTTTGAAAACACCTGGTTTCAGATTATAGGCGTGGTCCAGGAT
>CAXZAB010000220.1:0-4086 GCA_964293715.1 uncultured bacterium
TGAGTTTGCGCATAAAGGCTCATAGTCTCTGTTCAATACCTGATCAAAACGAGGGGCGACATTTTAGATAACGAGCCAAGACCAGGTCATAATCAAGCTTTCGTAAAAAATGGGGAATGCCTGATCAGACAAATCGCTTGACAGTAAACGAGATAATATAAACTCTGGTTTTAGACCTTATGGAATTGAAAACTGAAACCTGTGAAATGCTTTCTTGTGCATATGGGAACGACAGATTTGATGTGAGCCAATCTTTTATTATAAGACTTCGGTCCATCATAAAAAAAAGGAGATCAGAGAAATGATCAAACTCAAACAAGGTGTTTTTGCCCCCCCCCCCCCGTATAGCAATGCGTGTTAGTAAGTCGCTGCTATGTTTGTTTTTAATGCTGGTTCTTTTTGGAGCCGGATGGGCTCAGTCAATCTACGTGGACCAGAATTCGGCGAATGAAGTACAGAATGGAACAGAGCTGTATCCATATCATGAAGTGCGAGCTGCTGTAGCTCATGCTGAGGGAGATGAGGCCGTAGATACGATTATTATCCTCCCCGGCACATATCGCGAGAACATAAGCCTGATAAGTTTCCCGCACAATCTGACCTTCAGAAGTATCTTCGACCCCCTTCTTAACAATCAAGAAATCATTTCATCTACAATTATCCAGGGAGCAGAAGATGTCTTTGATTCTGTTTTCTATATCAGTCAATTCAATCAAGAAAACGCTCAGATCAGTTTTAAGGGATTAAGTATCAGAAATGGAAAGGGACACTTCGTCCATTACGATGATGAAAATGGACCACACTATGATAATTGGTCACAGGGAGGCGGTATTTGCGTGTATAGTGACGGCAACCGGGAGCGGCACGTAAATATTGATTGGTGTAATATTTACGAAAACTATGCCTGCTGGGGTGCTGGCATTTATGGAGATAACGTAAGCTTCACAATCTCGAACACAAATATTCATGACAATGCCCTGTATTTCCGGCATAGACAACTACCCCCAGATACCCATTTAGATGGTAGGTTTAACGGATCAAAGGGTGGCGGCATATACATCTCAGGTGGCTGGTCAACAATATCCAATTGCAAAATCTATAATAATCGGTCTTACCTGGAAGAGAGCCACGAATTGTATAACCCACTTTGTTATGGCAATGCTGCTGCCCTGGTATGGCGAAACACCTGCTCCATTGGAGATGTTGGGTTGATTTTGGAAGGCTGCGAAATATATGGTAATATAACGGATACTGCGGATGAACTGATGCGGATATTTGATTGGCCATTCAGGGATATTGTCCAGATTCAAAGATCACGCCATCCCTTAGAGCCTGGAGAAGAAGGCTACAATCATGTTGAGATTAACCAATGCACCATTACCGATAATATAATCATTTCCGAAACACCTGGGCCTAATGATCCTTACGTGAACACTGCGGTAGGAATACTCAGGCTTTTTGCTGAGAACCATATCCTTGGCACTATCAACAATAATATCGTGTATGGGAACACTGCCGGTGGTTCAGTCAATAATCAGGATGTATCTCTTGTTCATCAATTATATGGAGGGTCCTATGATGATAATTCCGGCATTTTCATGCCTATTAGAATACCCATCAAGCACTGCTGTGTAAACGATGCGCATAATGAAGATTTGTACTATGATGAGGGTAGCGGCAGCATAGACTTGGAGCCTTTATTTGTGGACGCTGAATCTCGTAATTTCAATCTGCTTTGGGATATAGCAGCGATTAGCCCCTGTATAGACAGTGGCTATCCGCTCTGGACGGGTGATATTGACCTCCCTCCCACGGACATGGGTGCCAATCCTTATCCCTTGGCCCATAATTATGATCGTTACGAGATGCCCCGGCCTGTATCCCCCTTTCAAAGAGAAGAAGTGAAATGGATGTCTTTCCCTGTTCTTAACGAAATAACCGCCGGCCACTGTATAAATAGCAATTTCTTCGAACAAATAGCTGGTCCGGATATCCTCTATTGGGTGCAGTTCAAGCCGCTTTATTCAAGTGTAATCACCATGCATTATGACGAGAATAATTTAGATAATGGCTATCAAGTCGTAAACAGCACCCAGGGTTACAAGATTCGGCTTCAAGGTAGCAATCAGCAAGTGCTTGATATCAACACCACCGGCTATCTTGAACCCGCGGACACGGTTGTTAATCTTCATTCTTATAGTAGCTATGGGGAGAATTGGGTCGGTTATTTTTGTCGCGAGAGTACCAAGCCACTGGAAGCCCTGGCAAGTGTGCTGGAGCATTTGTCTGTAATCAAGACCAGTAGATGGAGCATGTACAAGCTGCCTGATGGTTCCTGGATTCACTCGAACAGTTTTGTGCTCAATCGTGGCGACATGGTGGTGCTGCACAGTGAGAGCAATTGTTCATTTACCTGGGATACCTCCAATCCCGTGCCGTCTTTTGCCCTATCCAGTCCTTCAGCCTTTGATTATGCTGAAAAGCCTGATTATACGTCCTTCTACGTATCCCTGCCCCAAGCCAAGAATTCCCCCGTACCCGATGAGATTGGTCTATATGTAAATGGCGTCTGCAAAGGCGCAGTAGTAGTGGAAGACAACCTTTTGCATATCTGTGCTTATCTTGAGGATGGCGAAGAAATCACCGCCGAGAATTCCAGCCTGGTCTTTTACTATGCTACGAAATCAGCCCCTGTTTCCAAAAGCATATACAGCCTGAGCAATAGCCTGCTCAAGTCCTCAAAGGGGCCAGAAACGTATTATATGGCTGAGATCAAGGATTTTGCAAATAGCATTCCGGTAAGCCCCAGCACCATAGTCCAACAAAACTATCCCAATCCCTTTAATCCCAGTACTACGATTTCGTATGAGATTCCTGAGGATGGGGCAGTCCGTTTGGATATCTATAATATCAAGGGGCAGATGGTAAAGACCCTGATAAACACTCATCAAGCCCTGGGCCCCCACACTGCCATCTGGGATGGCAAGGATTCCAATGGCCGCTCGTGTGCCAGCGGTGTCTATTACTACAGATTAACCAACAGCTCACAGCAGCTTATCAAAAAGATGCTGATGCTGAAATAAGCTTGCAGGAGCCGGGCTCACCGTCCGGCTCCTCTTGCTTTCACTATAGAAGGATTTTCTTATGAATAGCATCAAACGTATTATCTGTCTATGGGCAGTATTGACAGGCTGCCACTGCATGGCAAGCACGCTTCGGGTAGCCCTAGACGGCTCGCAGCCCTATAGCTCCATCCAGGCAGCGATCAACGCTTCATCGCAGGCGGACAGTGTAGTGGTCTATCCCGGCAGATACCTTGAAAACGTTCTCTTTGGTGGGAAAAATATCACGCTCTGCTCCCTGGAGGCCACCACAAATGACAGCAGCTACATCGGCAGCACCATTATAGATGGGAATCACAGCGGCAGTTGTGTCCGCTTTTACCATCAGGAGCAGGGAGCGGTCCTTAGAGGTTTTACCCTGGAGCATGGCCGCGGCTTCCCTTCTGGAGCGCAGAATTACTATCAAGGAGGAGGGATTTTTGCTTATATCGGTTGCGATGTCTCTCTGATCAATTGTGATATCCGCAACAATATGGCAACCCTTGGAGGAGGGATTTTTGCCTATAAAGCCTCCCTATTTCTGAGCGGCCTTAGAATTCACCATAATCAGGCTTCTGCAGCGGGAGCAGGAATTATATTGTGGGCCTATACAAATTATACCCCGACCATTATTTTTGATCCTGTCAACCGCTGTTCGATTTTTGAAAACTTCGGGGGCAAACCCTGCGACATAAATGTAACTGATCTGAAGGCTAATCTGGATATCTATCTTGATCTGGTAACAGTTCCTGCACCCGGGGATTTTTATATTGGCCGTCATGCCAATTTCGATCAAACTCAGGGTTATACGGATACGATACACTATCAAAGAGCCTTTCGCGAAGAAATAAACCAGGATCTTTACGTAAGCCCCACAGGTGATAATGAGCTCAGCGGGCTCAGCCCTGCTGCAGCTTGGAGAAACATCGCCAAAGCCATCAATTATATCGCCTCAGACAGCTTGAATCCCAAAACGGTGCATCTT
>CAXZAB010000221.1:0-4074 GCA_964293715.1 uncultured bacterium
TCCATATAGATCTCAGAAATAGTAGGATGGGCATGGATAGTGCGGGCCAGATCATAGGTGGTGCCTTCCAGCTCCATCAGAATTCCGGCTTCGCTGATGAGGTCGGTGGCGTGTTCGCTGACGATCTGCACCCCCAGCACCTCATGATATTTGGTTTCATACAGCACTCTGATAAATCCTTCTGCAGTCCCTTCTGCCAGAGCCTTGGCATTGGCGGTAAGCGGATAGTGGCTCACCTTATAATCTATGCTCATGGCCTTAATCTCGCTTTCGGTAAGCCCGATCTGAGCCAGCTCAGGAGCGGTATAAATATTGACGGGATAGTGCCGCTTTTCTTCGGGAGGCTCTATGCCCTGAATGGATTCGATCACTTCCATAGCCTGCGCTGAGGCAATATGGGCCAGGAAGCTTTTGCCGCTCACGTCGCCGGCGGCATAAATGCCAGCTGCGCTGCTTTTGTGGCTGCGGTCAGTTTTGATAAAGCCATTTTCAAGCTCCAGCTCAATATCCATCGGAGGCAGTACTGCACTTCTGAAGCTTACATTCAGCACCTGATCAAAGGGATATTCCCTTTTCTTGTAGATTATCTTTCCATCTTTGATCTCGGCCTCTGCTTCGGGAATTACGGGGATCTTGTCCTTCTTAAGTCTGCTTTGGATAAAGGTTTCCAGAGCTTCATCCAAAGAGGGGATCAGGGGCAGATCGGTGGCCAAAATGACAGGTCTATTGCCGATCAGGGCAAAAAACTGCGCCAGCTCGATCAGATTTCCACCCCGGCCATAGAGCAGGGGAGCCTTGGGCAGCTCTTTCAAGCTAAAGAGGTCTTCCAGCTCGATGCATTCCTCAAACAGCTTTTGAGGAGCGGGGCGCGAGCCCGTAGCGATGAGGATATTCTTGGTTTCAAAGATGCGCTTGTCCGCCTGCACCTGAGTGGGGGAGAGGATCTTGGCCTCTGCCTTTAGAAATTCCACCCCGCTTTTCTTCCAGAGAAATTCGATGCCGCGGGTGAGCTTTGCCACCACCTGATTGGTTCTTTTTAGAGCCTGCGGCCAATCAAAAGACAGGCTGTCAGGATCGATACCGGCCACGCCAAATTCATGGGCAGAGCGCACTCTCTTCATCATCTTGGCGGATTCCAGCAGTGATTTTGTGGGGATGCAACCCCAGTTCAGACACATGCCACCCACATATTTCTTGTCGATGATCAGGGTCTTGAGTCCGGTCTGTCCGGCACGGATCGCGGCCACATAACCGGCGGGACCGCTGCCAATAATTATCAGATCGTAAGTCATTGTGTGCCTCCTTCATGGGCAAGCAAGAGCATGGGGTCTTTCAGATAGGCCAGCACGTCGTTTACAAAACGGCTTACCTCTGCGCCATCCACGATGCGATGGTCCACGCTCATGCTGATGGGGAGTATCTGGCCAATGGCGATTTCATGGTTTTTCACAATCGGCTTTTCGGTGAGACGACCTATGCCAAAGATCGCCACTTGGGGGTAAGCGATCACTGGTACGGCAAAATATCCGCCGATGGAGCCATAAGAGGTGATGCTGAAAGTGCCGTCGCGTAGATCATCCAGAGTGAGTTTGCGATCCTGGGATTTCTCCATCAAGGCGGTAAGCTCATGGGCCAGCTGAATCAGGCTCTTGGTATCGGCGTCTTTGATCACCGGAACTACCAAGCCTTCCGGGGTATCCATGGCGATGCCGATATTGTAATAATTCTTGTAAATGATACGCTCGTTTTCCATGTCCAATTCGGCATTCAGAAGCGGATGTTCTTTCAGAGCTTGCGTGATGGCTTTGATGATGAAAGGCAGGTAGCTGATGCGGATGCCCTTCTCTTGCAGAGCTTCATTGATGCGGGCGCGGGCTGCAACGAGTTCGCTGACTTCCACCTCGTCCATGATGCTCATGTGGGCGGTGTTTTGCTTGCTGCGCAGCATGTTCCTGGCGATGGCTTTGCGGATCTGAGTGAGAGGCTCTGTACGGGTTCTCTCCTGCACTGAGGCCTTGGGCATCGGGACGTGTATATCAATGGACGCGGAAGTCTTGGAGTGGGACTCAATGTCCTTTTTCATCACTCTTCCGGCGGGGCCTGTGCCAGTCACTTCATTGATGTCTATACCATAATCTTTGGCCATAGCTCTGGCGACAGGGGTGGCGAGGGCTTTCCTGGTTTTGGCCGTCTTCTCGGATTTGGCAGGTCTGCCTTCATCTCCGGCAGGCAAATAAGCGCCGTCTCCGGCTATTTCGATAGTGCCCACCACGCCGGCAAAGTTCTTCTCATCCATAGCTTCCTGGGAAGGCGCCTCGGGCTGCTCTTTGGCAGTTTCCACAGCGGCTTCGCCATCCACACCGGGGATATCGATCTCCACCAGGGCACTGCCCACTTTGATGGTATCGCCAACCCCGCCATAACGTACTGCGATGATACCGTTTTTGGGCGAGGGAATATCCGTCACCACCTTATCGGTCTCCATCTTAACGAGGGGATCGCCACTTTCGATGGTTTGTCCTTTTTCAACGTACCATTCGATGATTTTGCCTTCTTCCAGGCCTTCACCAATATCGGGAAACTTAAATATATAGCGCATTATATCACTCCTTTAAAACTTGATTATCCGCTCAATCTCAGAGGCGATGCGCTCCGGACTGATCATATAATGTTTCTCGCCCAAGGGCAGCGGAATCACGGTATCAAAACCGGTGAGGCGGGTGGGCGGGGCTTCCAGTGAGAGGAAAGCTTCTTCATTTACTATGCTGATGAGCTCTGCGGCGGGGCCGTAGCTTTGGGGAGCTTCGGTGACCACCAGAACGCGTCCGGTCTTGCGCACGGATTGGGAGATGACCTCACGGTCTATGGGCCAGATGCTTCTAAGGTCGATCAGCTCTACGCTGTAGCCTTTTTGTTTGGCGATCACGATGGCCTTTTGGGCCTCGCGGATCATGGCGCCATAGGCGATGACGGTAATCTGTTCACCTGCTTGCAGCACTTTGGCTTTGTTCAAGGGGATGAGGAATTTCTCTTCGGGAACTTCCTGTTTGATGGCGCGGTAGATGCGTTTGGGCTCCATAAAGATCACGGGATCAGGGTCTTCGATGGCAGCGATGAGCATGCCTTTGGCTTCGTAGGGGGTGGAAGGAATCACCACTTTGAGACCGGGAGTATGGCCAAAATAGGCCTCCGGGCTCTCACTGTGATGTTCCAGGGCATTGATGCCTCCGCCATAGGGGATGCGGATCACCAGGGGAACGCTGAATTTGCCCCGGGTGCGATTACGGAAACGGGAAATGTGGCTGATAATCTGATTAAAAGCCGGATAAGAGAAGCCGTCAAACTGCATCTCGATCACGGGTCTCATACCTGCGATTGCCATGCCCAAAGCGGTGCCGGCTATGCCGGATTCTGCCAGAGGGCTGTCAAAAACTCTGTCTGCGCCGTGCTTTACCTGCAGGCCTTCGGTCACGCGGAACACTCCGCCTTCCACGCCCACGTCTTCGCCGTAGACCACTACGCTTTTGTCTTCAGCCAGCTTGATATCCAGGGCGTCATTGATCGCCTGTACTAAATTCATTACCTTCATTTCACACCTCGCAGATAGTTTTCATAAGCGTTCTTTTGTCGTTTCAGTTCGTCAGGCAGCTCTTCATACATATAGCCAAAGACATCATCGATCTTATATTCAGGATGATTTTCTGCTGCTTCAAATTCGCTATCGATATGTTTCTTGTATTGCTTGATCAGCTCTTCTTCATCTTTTAGCTCATCTATCTTGCTATGTACAATGTAGCCTTTAAGTCTTTTGAGCGGATCTTTCTGGCCCCAGTGTTCCTCTTCCTCTTGAGTGCGGTATTTGGTGGGATCGTCTGAGGTTGTATGGGCTCCGGTGCGGTAGGTTCTGGCTTCGATGAGGAAGGGGCCTTTCCCTGCCACAGCCTGCTCGCGCGCATAACTGAGCGCTTCGTGCATGGCGAAAAAGTCGTTTCCATCCACCATCAGCGAAGGGATATTGTAAGCCAAGCCCTTGATGGCCAGATTGATGGATTTGGTCTGCATCTTGAGCGGAAC
>CAXZAB010000222.1:0-4063 GCA_964293715.1 uncultured bacterium
TGAAATAGAATACAGCTCATAAATCAAGCCCCGGACCAAAAATCCGGGGCTTTTTCATTATAAAACAGATTGCCGTTTATAGCTTCAGCACAATGCTACTGCAGAAGAATCGATCTTGTCGCAGCTCACTCCTTTACACCTTGCCCGGGATTCTGCATTTCCCAGATCCTGTCCCTCAGCTCTGCCGCTCTTTCAAAATCCAGATCAAAGGCAGCTCTGCGCATCTCCTTTTGGAGTAATTCGAGGACTTTTTCCTTTGAATCCAGCTCCAGGTATTCGCTGAAGTCCACTTTTTTGGCTTTGGACTCTCCGGGGATCTCACCGCGTTCATAACCCTCTGCGATCGCAGTGGACTGCATAATCTGCTCCACCGTCTTCATAATGGTCTGCGGGGTAATGCCATGCTCTTTATTATACTCCAACTGTTTGGTTCTGCGGCGATTGGTCTCATTTACGGTATATTTTATGGCGTCGGTAAGCACATCTGCATAAAAGATTACTTTCCCTTCTATATTTCTGGCTGCGCGCCCGGAAATCTGGATCAGTGACCTGGTTGAGCGCAGAAAACCTGCCTTATCCGCATCCAAAATTGCCACCAGAGATACTTCCGGCAGATCCAGCCCTTCTCTGAGGAGGTTTACTCCCACCAGCACATCGTATTCACCCAAACGCAATTCCCGGATAATCTTGGCGCGCTCGATGCTGTCGATATCGCTATGCAGATATTTACTCTTGATTCCGGCATTTTGCAGATAGGTACTAAGGTCTTCCGCCATGCGTTTGGTCAGAGTCATTACCAGCACCCTATGCCCTTTGGCAATGCGCTCTTGAGACTGTGCAATGAGGTTATCCACCTGATTCCGGATGGGCTGAATTTCGATCTCAGGATCCAAAAGACCGGTAGGACGAATCACCTGTTCCACAATCTCGCCCCCGGTTTTATCCAATTCATAGGCCGCAGGAGTAGCCGAAACAAAGATCACCTGCCGCAGATATTCTTCAAATTCCTCAAAACGCAAGGGCCTGTTATCAAAAGCAGAAGGCAGGCGGAAGCCATATTCCACCAGGTTTTTCTTGCGGGTATAATCTCCGCCATACATAGCGTGCACTTGTGGGATGGAGGCGTGGGATTCATCGATTACAAAGAGAAAGTCTTCGGGAAAATAGTCCAAAAGGCAATTGGGCGGCTCACCCGGTTTGGCTCCGGTGAGATGACGGGTATAATTCTCTATCCCGCTGCAATAACCCAGTTCACGCAGCATCTCCAGATCAAACATGGTACGCTGCTTGATTCTGTCTGCCTCCACATATTGCTGATTGTCCAGATAGTATTTCACGCGCTCTTCCATCTCAGCCTGAATGCTGTGGATGGCGGCACGCAGCTTGTCTTCGCTCATAATAAAGTGAATGGCGGGATACACAGGATATTCATCCACCGCTCCCAGACTGTGATAGGAAATGGGATGTAGCTTTTCCAGATTCACGATCTCGTCGCCAAAGAATTCCACTCTGAGGCAGTGTTCCAGATAGGCGGGATAGATATCCACAGTATCGCCCCGCACCCGAAAGGCTCCACGTTCGAAGGCAATGTCATTGCGGCTGTAGTGTGCCGTCACAAGCTTTCTGAGCAATTCATCCCGGTCCATCTTCATCCCCACTTGCAGGCGGATCAAGGCTTCGCGATACTCCTCAGGCACGCCCAAACCATAGATGCAGGACACCGAAGCCACTATAATCACATCCCGGCGTTCCATCAGGCTCATTGTGGCTCTCAGCCTCAGTTTTTCGATCTGCTCGTTGATATCAGAATCTTTTTCTATATAGATATCTTTGCCCGGGATATAGGCTTCGGGCTGATAGTAGTCGTAATAGGAGATGAAATACTCCACCGCATTATGCGGAAAAAGCTGTTTTAATTCGCCATAAAGCTGAGCGGCCAGGGTCTTATTATGCGAAAGCACCAAAGTGGGGCGGTTCAATTCCTGGATGGCATTGGCGATGGTAAAGGTCTTCCCGCTACCGGTAACCCCCAGGAGCACCTGAAACCTTTTCCCCTCTTGCACTCCCTTCACCAGCTCGGCTATGGCCTCTGGCTGGTCTCCGCTGGGAGCATATTCTGTAATCAATTCAAATTTGGACATCGTGCCTCCACTATCCTGTTCCTAAAGAAATTCTTCTTGACTTAATTAAGCTTGCTTTCAGTATGGATACCAAGAAAGAGACAGAGATAATTCTGTCGAGAAAATAAATTCGGGAGCCCTTCAAATGTTGAATAAAGAAGAATTACAAATTAATTATGAGAACCTGTTGAAACTGGGATATGCCGTGATTGATGTGCGTTTCAAAGATTACGATTTTTGTACTGACAGTCATAAACTTGTGATCGGCCGCGTGGATGCGGACCGGGATGAGTTTTACCAGGATATGTTAAAGCTCTATACAGGAGTGGAATTTAAGATCGGTGAGATCTTTGAAACCTGGACTGAGATCCTGCTGCATAAGATCCGCATGAGCAAAGCCCTCAAGCGTGATATGGCCATCAAAGTAGCCGCTTTGGATTATATCGAAACTATTTATATACCTTAAATGATCGAGCAAAGCCTGTTCTTGATCAAACCCAATGCCGTGGCAGAGGGGCATGTGGGACGCATAATCTCCGTGCTCGAAGATCACGGCTTTTCTATTGTGAAGATGAAGCTCTTCCGTTTTGACACAAAACTTGCCCGAGCTTTTTATGCAGAACACCTGGAAAAGCCTTTCTATGCTAAGCTTGAGAGCTTTATGTGCTCCGGGAATACGGTGGGCCTGCTCCTGGAAAAAGACAATGCCATTCATCTTTTGCGCGAACTGAACGGAGCTGTTGATCCTGAAGAACGCAAGCCTGGGACCCTGCGTGCCCTGTATGGAAACGGTATGACCGATAATGGCGTCCACGCCTCGGATAGTCTGGATAATGCCAAACGGGAAGCGAAGGTAATATTTGGGGACAATTGAGAATGAGGGTTAATTGAGAATTGTAGGGGTCAGGTAGAATAGTTAATGTTTTAAGGTTTTATGGTTTTATGGTTTTGCATGTTTAGAGGGTTTAGTGTACTTAATTAGGATTTTGTCGGTATAGGATCTTAGGTTCAGAAGGTTTTGGATGGAATAAACTCCGCTTCGCTCAAACAGAGTCTAAAAGAAATACGTATCTACAATCTGACTTGAAAGAATATGTGCTACGGTTTCAACCCCTCACAATAGAGTAGCTATCTTCAAAAAGAACTTGACGGTAAATCCAAGTATGAAAAACATTGTAACAGGTCATATAACCTTGGATAAATTGCATGAAGCGAGAATTTAAAATGTTCTTAAATAACCGTGAAATTATGAGTTGGAATTTAGATCAACCCTTGAGACCTTGCCTCAAATTTTAGGGGCTATCCCGAGCTGAGCCTAACTGTTATGGGAAAAACTGCCCAGCATTAACACAAATACAGATATTTAAGGATGCAGCAGAGATTGTCCTTGACAGGTAAACTAAGATTAGGATTATTGTAAATATTGAGATTGTATTGGAAGAGACCATGTTTATAATTGATTTTGCAGAGGCATAATAACTCTAAATTGTATAGGTGGATTTCCCTTAGAGAATGAAGCAAGACATAGATTGCATAATGCGATGCCCTGTTTACAGGGTTTCAAAGTACATGTGAGACATGAGTTGTAATGTACGCAATATTTGGATATCAACAAAGGGATAGTAATCCTGGAGGAATCATGAAGACAATTTGGATGGTTATGGTTTCAACCTTAATGGCAACCACGCTTTTTGCATCAGGGGGGGGGGTCACCCCACCAGCAGTAGAAAAGCTTTTATGCTCGGATAGAATTCGTAATGTAATAGCTGTTGACGACGCCTATGACCAGAACTTTTTTGCTGCAACCTTTGGTCTGGAACCTTATGAGTATTCCACTACTCCCTTGACACCTAGAGGGATAGAGGCTCTGTTAATTAGGTTTAAAGTTTGAACATACCCTCAGATAACCTTGAAACATATATAAAAAAGGAAGAGATTAAGAC
>CAXZAB010000223.1:0-4060 GCA_964293715.1 uncultured bacterium
GCGTTAATTCTTAACGCTTGATTAAGGGTAGATAAAGATATGATCGATGCCCTCTGGTGAGGGAGAAAGGATCAAATATAGGATTTGCTATCTAACGACACAGGATTGTAGGAAGGATGCCTCGCCCACTTTTTAGACTATTGAATCAGCTAAGCTATTGGAAAATAATTGAAACTTGTTGAACAGTCTCTTTATTCGGATTCCCATCCCGGGTAACGTCTTAAAGGTTGGTGTAAATTAGCTAAGCCAGGGGATGAATTAGTCAAGATAATTCATGAACAGGCATCTCCCGGGCTTACACCTGAACGGACAATTGGGTGGGTTGGATTTTCACCAACTTCCCATGCAACGCTTCGTGGCGCACCGGATGGGACGGATTATTTCAGACAAGTCTGAGATAATCCACCTGTTGCTTCGACAATTCAGTTTTTCGAGCTTATATTCTTAGTTTCTGATCCGTGTTGATCCGTTTAATCCGTTAAATCCGTGTGACTATTCAATAAACTACAGCACCCAGTAACGGTAGCTGCTAAAAAAGAGCTTGACTGAAAAAGCAAAGATGAAAAACATTGTAACAGGTCATATGATCTTAGATAAAGTGTAAGAGGTGAGGACTTAAAATGTTCTCAAAGAACGTCAGTAACAATGAGTTGGAATTTACACCAACATTTGGGACTCAACTTGCAATTAAAGGATGTGATCATGAGAACAGCTATAATGACTTTTATTCTGAGCTATGCGTGTGTCTGGGTCATGGCACAGACTGCCATTGCACCTGCAGCAGGTACTGGCTCAAGCAATAATCCCTATCAAATCGCTTCTCTTCAGAATCTATTCTGGATCGCTGCCTCTGATGACATTGTCCCCACTCCCAGCCAGGGAAGCCGTTGGTCCAGCTTCTATATTCAGCTTGCCGATATTGACGCTACCCCTACCGCGAACTGGTTTGACGGACAGGGCTGGAGTCCGATTGGAAGATACATCGATGAGGGTCATCCGGATAACTTGCCTTTTACAGGGAGGTACAACGGGCAGGGTCATGTGATAAACGGAATCAGTATTTGCCTTCCATCTACCGATGTTGTTGGTTTTTTTGGATTCTTGCAGGGCGGAATGATCACAAACCTTGGCTTGACCAATGTAGAAGTGAGGGGCGGATGGGAAGTAGGCAGCCTGGTGGGGCATCAAAGGTATAACTCTGTTGTAGACAACTGCTACAGCTCCGGCAATGTGAATGGTCACATATGGGTTGGCGGATTGGTGGGCACACAAAAGTATAATTCCACCATCAGCAACAGTTATAGCTCCGGAACAGTGAACGTTGGCGGTGGATTCGCAGGGGGCCTCGTTGGACGCCAAAAAGCCCTCTCCACCGTCACTAACTGCAGCAGCACAGTGACTGTAAGCGGCGGACAGGCAAATGTTGGAGGTTTGGTGGGAGAACAAGAAGGTTCCTCCATCAGCAGAAGTGTTAGTTACGGTAATGTAAACGGGCGATCGTATGTAGGTGGCTTGGTGGGGAACAGCACTTGGAGTTCCACCATCAGCAGCAGCTATAGCATGGGAACAGTAAGAGCAACCTCCGTAGTTGGGGGCTTGGTGGGCGCTCAACAAGAATCTTTCATCGACGACTGTTATAGTAGAGCGAATGTATATGGAGGAGCTTTCGTCGGCGGTTTGGTAGCTATGATGGCGGATGCCACTATCACAAATAGTTTTTGTGCCGGGCATGTAAGCGGGCAATCCACTGTAGGTGGATTGGTGGGATCGCATTTAAGCTCCAGAGCAATTAGCAGTTATTGGGATATTGAGACAACTGGTCAAACTACCAGCGTTTGTGGGGTCGGCAGGCTAACTGAACAAATGACCTTTCCCTATGCAGCCAACACTTATCTTAACTGGAATTTTACCAATGTCTGGACGGTGGATGCGAATTCCTCAATCAATTCCGGATATCCCTATCTCAGTGATATGCCGGTGTCGGCGGAAGACGATGTCATCACGACGCTGGAACTACCTTCTCTTCGGAACTATCCCAATCCTTTCAATCCTGAGACCACCATCTGCTTTTATCTGCCAAAAAATACAGAGCAAATGGATCTGAAGATATATAACCTTCGGGGTCAACTGGTGAGAACCCTGATCAAGTCTGCCCCCTATCCTAAAGGTGAAGCCTTTATTGTTTGGAATGCTTGTGATGATCAAAGCCGAAAAGTCACTTCCGGACTCTATTTTTATCGTTTGAGTACCCCACTTTTTACGAAGACGGGAAAGATGACTTTGATTGAATAGTCTTATGAACGATCTAAGCCAAGCGCGCAACAAGCGCGCATCATCGAACAAGCAAATGCATAAGTGACAAGGATATTATCATGAAAGTTAAGTTTCTGCTCACAGCACTTATCATAGCAAATGCTATTCTCATAGCGCAAACAGCCACTCAACCTGCTTTGGGGAATGGCAGCACGGCTGACCCCTACCAGATAGCCACTCTGGACAATCTCTTCTGGATCACAGCAGAAAATAGTGTTGTCCCAAGTCCCGATCAAGAAACTCGATGGTTAAGCCATTACGTTCAGACTGCAGATATCGAGGCGTCATCAACAAATGATTGGTTTGATGGACAGGGCTGGAGTCCCATTGGCTTTTATTATGGATGGCAAAATCCCGATAACCGGCCATTCTCCGGATCTTATAATGGGCAGAATCATTCTATAAATGCTCTTTATATGAATCGACAGATATGGGGTGTCGGGTTTATTGGTTTTGCTAATAATGCATCAATCATTCAGCTTGCCTTGCGTAACGTCAATATAAGTGGTAACTTAGATGTCGGGCCCTTAGTGGGATTCGGCCTAAATTCAACTGTCAGTGATTGTCACAGCGCCGGAAACGTAAGCGGAAATCAGTATGTTGGTGGTTTGGTGGGATACCAAAGTGACTCGGCTATAAGTAACAGTTATAGTGCCGTGTCAGTTTATGGGAGTAATTACATTGGCGGCTTGGTGGGATATCAAAAGTCCATGACGATTAAAAACTGCTTCAGTACCGGGAGTGTGGATGGAAATTATTTTGTAGGAGGCCTGGTGGGGTATCAACAAGATGCGTGCATTGATAAATGCTATAGTAGAGTGACTGTGCATGGAAACCAATATGTCGGAGGTTTGGTGGGGTATCAAAACAAATCAATGATCAACAACAGCTATAGAACAGGTTTTGTTAGCGGCAATAATATTATCGGTGGCTTGGTGGGTAATCAATATTTATCCTCCATCAACAGCAGCTACAGTGCTTCGCCTGTGAATGCAATTCATACTGCGGGAGGTTTGGTGGGAAGCCGATATGATTCCTTATCCTCTTCATGTTATTGGGATACAGAGATATCAGGTCAAACTAGCAGTTTCGGTGGAGAGGGCAGAAGCACGGAGCAAATGACCTACCCTATTGATGCGGATACCTATGTAGGTTGGGACTTTTCCACAATCTGGGCTTTGGACAGAGACCATTCGATCAATGATGGTTATCCTTATCTAAGGCAGATGCCAGTGTCCATCGAAGACAATACCGTTTCGGGGTCATTAGTTTCTCAGGTTCCGACCCTCGGCAACCATCCCAATCCCTTCAATCCTCAGACCACGATCAGGTTTTCTGTGCCCAGTGATGGGAAAGTGCTCGTGACGGTCTATAATATCAAGGGACAAAAAATTAAACAGTTGTTAAACGAGACGATGCTTACCGGCAAACACGCGGTAATCTGGAATGGGACCGATTCAAATGGTAAATCGGTCGGTTCCGGTCTTTACTTTGCCAAAATCAAGCAAGGTAATACACATCGTGTTCATAAGATGATGTTGATGAAATAAAGAAGCACAATCCGGGCTTCGGTTTTTAACTGAAGCCCGGTAAGCTTATGGAGATAAGATGAGAAAAAATGCTCTTATTATGCTGATATTCGTGACACTGGTCTGCGCCCTTAATGGCATTGAAGTTGGTGGCCATATCTCACGTAGTACAACCTGGTCACCAGAAAGCAGTCCTTATATCATAACTTCATTCCTGT